>NZ_AEXS01000035.1:0-7297 GCF_000204455.1 Paenibacillus sp. HGF5
CGTAGCTGAACATCAGGGAACGAACCGAATTGGAGATCCCGGCCAATTTGTCGTCCAGAATCTGAGTCGTTTTGTTCACGGTCTCTTGTCTGGATTCGAAAGCGTTCTTCTGAAGCTCTTTGGAGGCGATCCAATAGGTTGTCATGCCTACCGCTCCAATTGCAAGCGTTATCATAATAATGAAGGATAAGCGAACTCTTTGTTTAAACGTGATCCCGTAAACCCACTTGCTGAACTTTCCGGTAAAATGCTCGTGTCTTTGTCGTTTAATCAAACTCGATCAACCTCTCCTGAAATGACAAGAAGTCCTGCCATGTCGAAACTAATCTGTTGCGGTCATTTTACAATAAAATATCAATTTCGCAATAGGAGATTCCATATCCCGCCCCTGCACATTCTACTTTTATCGTTCCATTCGCCAGATAAGGTAAAGGAAAGTTATGCTAACTTATTGGTGCGATGATTGGTTTATGCTACCATTTAGTAAGGCAAATCTGACATTCTATAATAATCGAATACATTAGACAAGGAGAATCACATGCCGGGGACGATCACCTTAATCCGTTATAACGGAACCGAAAAACACGCTTTAACAGAAACCAACGCTTTCGCCACGCGAACCGAAGTCAACGGAAAGCCGCAAATCATGCTGTGGTTTGAAACGGAAACGGAGACCGAACCGCTTCAGGTTTACCCGGATCCGGATGAGCTGCTGAGCAATCCGGACGCGGAACTTACGATTTATCTGGATACGCTAAAACTGAATGAGTTTGCACCGCTGGAATTTACGCTTGCCCAGGGCTATAACGAGAACTCCAGAAGCCTGGATGCAAGACTCTATTATTTTGAGCACCAGGAGGTAAATGATAACCGGGGACGCATTGAGTATAGAGGAAATGGCGTATTTTACGTATATTGGACTGGAACGACGATGGACGTCAATTATTATGATGGGAGTAAGCCGGATACCCGGCTGGAATTGGAAGGCGAGTTTACGATGGAGAAATACGTGGAATGGTTATAAAGAAGAATACATAATCTGCAGCAAGACCCTTGAACCTCGTAGAGCCAACCTTCGTAGTCATGGCTCTACGGGGTTCCATCCGTATCCACATTACATAGGTTTCTTGAGCCTTAAACGCCAAACTGTTTCAAGTGATGGTCCAGATGCTTGTATAATCCCCTCCCCCATTGCTCTGAGGTCAGTTTACCGAAGAAAGGATGAGGATGTGTGGTACATTTCTCGGGTCCGTGCTTTTGGAATGCTATCAATTTTTCTTTCAATTGTTCTCTTTCCGTTTCAAATTCTCTTGGATCCGCAATCAAAATATCCGGAATAGTCGACATATTGCGAGGTAACGGTTTTTCATTATAAAACACGGGCTTCGCGAAATTCCCTACCAACCTACCTAGCCAGCCTCTTGGCGGGTTCGTGATGCCCATGGCGATGTCTTGGAACGCGGAGCAGTGGGACAGCATTTGGGCAGCATCCATTTTTCCCCATAACGGTTGTGATTGAGGGCTTAATGCGTCGATTCGGTTTAATATTTGGGTCATATCGAAATGATTGAACATATTATTCATGTTTATCTCTCCCTATAGTGAAATCCATGTCTAAACACCTGATTATATGATAGCTGACCCATCTACGGGACATTTCTTTTGGATTGCTTTCTTGTGAACTCAGACTCCCCTACAACCATCTCATAAAAAAACCTTTGGTTATCTTCACATGACTTGCTTGTGCCCATAGCTCAAGCTGCCTGATTCCCTCCGTCTGATCCTCCAAGAACTGAAAACATAGCTTCAATGGTACGATCTTACGCCCTTTCGGCTTGATCCCGATCACCGGTTTCCTGTCATGGTTGATCAATAAACATGCCAAGGAATCTGCGTTCACTTCTTCTCCGTTTATCATGATTCCGTCTTGATGCATTTTCATCACGGCGGGTTTCATCAGGCAGGTTCTGTAGAAGGAGATGATGAATACGGTGGAACAAAAAACCAACCACACAATGCAGGCATAATAAAAGAAATCCCTTTCTCCCTGTTCCAACATGATATTTCCAAGAAGAATAACGATTAAGAGCAGCATGGAAACCATTAATCTAATGCCAGACGGTGCCGAAACGCTAAACATCCTGTTATTGTTCATATGATCTCCTATCATCGAATAAGGTTGATTCTGTATTCACTTAAAGTATATGCTCATTATACCTGCACTCACAAAATATGGTAACCTGATTTGCAATATTGCAATAATTCCAATAAAAAAAGCCCCCATTTTAGCGGCAGCTCATATCAGTGCTATGTATCCACATCATTTTATTAAAAAGCATTTAGAAATTACATGATCAACACCTCATATTCTAAAATTCAATTATATAAAAACTTTCTAACCGTTCTAGTCTCCTGCAGCCAAATGATTCGCTTCCACCGGTTTGCTCAGCCAATGCTCGTCGGTTTGAACATGATTCTTGCGGACATACTTGGCAGCGCTATGCTTAAAATCTTCATATGCAAATGCGGAAGCCAGCCTAACCACATAACCTTCCTGTTCACCGCCGCACCAAGATCGCTTCGTATAACAAGCCTTGGCAGCATCCTCGTCCCAGATGCCCCGGTACAAGACAGGAACCGTAACCAGCCCCAAACGATCCGCCCATTCCTCCGTCTCATCCCATGACAGGCACACATTCAACTGATTCCACACGGAGAACAGCATGAAGTAGGACGGCAGCGCCGAATACGAAAGCGAATGTTTGGCATAGACGTTTTCCCCGCAGAGACGGTATCCCTCCGGAATCAAATACTTGATGCCCCCATGCAGCGTCTTGACATAATGACGGGAAGGATGATCCTTGCTGTCCAGGGATCTGGCGTGGATGAAATCGGGGTACATGGTGGTGTTCTCCCCATCCATTTTCTCGGTAATGACAACCTCCTGCCCCGCAAAATGGTCGGTAGCCCGCAAAATCTTATCGTCGTCGGTATAACCTCTAGACCAGGGCAGATGCATCGTTCTTGGATATTTCATTTTCATCGTTGTTCACCTCTCTTACTTGCCGAACGTATCGGCCTCTGCGAAGAAATACAGCTGAGCCAGCAAATTCTCGCCTAACAAATGGTATATCCTGGATGCGCCGGCATCTCCTCCATGCAATATTTCCATATGGAAGCTGACAAGTTGGACGACATGAAGCACAAATTCATCCTCATACCCAAGGTCTTTCAAGGTATGGCATGCCATGATGGCCGATACATGCTCGTGCCCATAATAGGAATAGTATCCTCGAGCCTGCTTCCATACTTTGCAAAACGGCTTGCCCGCGTCATGGAACAGAGTCGCTAATTGCATAGCCAGCAGATGATCGCCTTCACCGTCATAGCAATTTTGGATGTATTCCAGCACGGCAAACGTATGCTCCGACAACGTTCTCGAATGGAACGGATTCTCTTGATCAAATCCCAGCATCGTTTGAAAATAGGGGGATTGCGATAAGTAACCGAACAACTCATCGTGATCCGGTCTGCGCATTAACAGCTGTTCCAAATCCTCTCTTGCCAGCTGAGTTTCACCCGGCTCATGAACGAGATGCAGATCAACAAACCCTTCACCCATGACCGGAAATTCAAGATTTTTGGCATACTTAGTCATGATCTTCTCATCAAGCCGGCGTTTTCGTCTCTTGACTCTATCCAGGGCCGCTTCATAAGGAGTCGTGCAAATATGGCACTCCACCCGTCGATCGCCAAACCGTTTCAGAAATTTCTGTCTTCGTTCCCGGCTGACATTCGTTGCGTCGAATACGACGTTTCGATCCGACTTCAGCGCCTGTTCGATTTCGGCGAAAGCCTCGTCAAATACCAAATACGTATTTTTCTGTTTCGATTCGCTGCCAAACAATCTTTCGCGTATCGCGTCCGTCGCAACCAGCACGGCCCGCTCGCTTTTGCACAATTGTTTGGCATAATAGCTTTTTCCGCTGCCGGGTATCCCGACCAGCATATGAATCGTACTCATGATATTCACCTCCTTTCGCGATTGCTTATCATGGTGTCATGGTTTAAACGAAATCCTTCCTTCCGAATAATGTACCATGCTTGCGCCTTGTATGAGTAAGCAAAGAATATGTATATTCAACTTTTACATACCTACAAAAAAGCCGATTGCCTGCAGAAAGTGTATCCGCAGACAATCAGCCTTTATGTCGTATCTACTTGCCCGATCTCGCTTTCGGGGCAGGAGCGGTCGTATCCCGCTCCACCAGCTTAACAGGGATCAGCGCCCTGCCCGGTGTCGGTTTCCCTCTCTCCAGCCAGTTTACGACATGCTCGGCCGCTTGGCGGCCGATCTCGTAAAAGTTCTGCTCGACGGTAGTCAGAGGGATCATCACATGCTCCGTGACCGGATTATTATCAAAGCCTATGATGGAGATATCGTCCGGAATACGGATCCCCCTCTCCAAACAGAGGTTTAGCAGGTTGGCAGCAATCAGATCATTTTCCGTCTGAACGGCCGTCACCCCCTCCGTCTTGTAAGAGTCCAGCAGCTCGTTATAAAATTGCTCCACGCCGACCTTCTCCCGGTAACCCTTCATGTTCAGTCTGATATAACGGCTGTCGAGGGGAAGCCCGTGGTCCTTCAGCGCTTGGCAGTATCCGAAATACCGATCGCGCACCGACGAAGTGGATTCAATGCTGACCGCGGTCAAAAACGCAATCTTTCGGTGTCCGAGCTCAATCAATCGGGATACGGCTTGATAAGAGCCGCTCCAATTATCCGAAACGACCGCCCCGAGCGGGAGGCTGTCAAAGTATTTATCGATGGTCACGATCGGATAATCTTCAAGGCACAGCCGATGCAGGATATCGTAGTTCGTATGATCGTTCCGCGGATACAATATAATGGCCGCAATGCCCTTTCGGGTCAGCATCTCCAGGAGATCGCGCTCCTTCTGGGAGTCATAATCGCTCTGATGAATGCTTAAATAGTAGCCGTTCGCGTTCAGCCAGTCCGAAGCGCCGCGAATATACCCCATCGTGCCGCGGTCGTCTTCGGAAGGCAGGATCAGCGATATCATTTTTTCCGTTCCAACCGACCGCTGCTCCTGACCCCGCTGCCGGGGTTTGACAAAGCTTCCGCTTCCTTTGACGCGGTAGATGAACCCGTCCCGCTCCAGCTCCTCGAGCGCTCTTCTTGTTGTAATGCGGCTCACGCCGAAGGCCGTACTCAGCTCGGCCTCGGTAGGAAGCTGGGCCTCGGAAGGGTACAGGCCGGATGAAATTTTCGATTTTAGCTCGTCCATCATCACGCGGTACAGCGGTTTATTATCTTTGGTCAACTTGGTTCTCATCCCATCTTTATCTATTTTCCGGTTTGATCTTGTCCAACTAAAATTATAGCGTTTGCTTCATTGGCATGTAAACCGCCCCGATCGATCATGCCTGCCTCCCGTCATGGTTACTTTACATTCGTATAGCGTTCATACTGCGCTCTTTTGATTTCCAGGTAACGCTGGGCTCCCATTTTGTCCAAGGTCTTCACGTAGTTATCCCAATCCGTGTCCAGATTCGCTTTACCCGTAACAAATTTGACCCGCATCTCCTCCATGTATTTATTGATGTCGGTCAGAATCGCGCTGGTTTGGTTGGCTTCGTCATCCGTGGGAACAAAATCCGGCCAAAGCTCTTTCGGCGCCAGCTCGTCCAGCTCGGCAGGATCCGCTTTAATCTCGTCAGCGACCGTCGTCCCGCGAGCCGCCATCCGCAGATCGTCATCAGGCTCAACATAAGGATAATAAGCGCCATACACATTATCAACATATTGGAAAGCACCCAACTGCACGCCGCCCTTGTAGTTCAATATTTCATCCTTGTATTTCGGTTTGCCGTCCACCAGCTCGTAAGTTTCTCCTTCCAACCCAAAAGTAGCGAAGTTAATCCCTTCTTCACCGTAGAAATAATCGATCCACTTGATGGTTTCGACCGGATACTTGTTTTTGTTGGTGATCACGAAACCGAAGATCCCTTTGGCCGGCGGTCCCAGCACCCCCGCGACTTTATCGCCGTTCGGACCTTCCAGGGCATGTATGCCCACATAGTTCTCGGCCGCGTCCTTGCCGATATATCCCGGCCCTTCCCATACAAACGAGCCGATCAAATTGTTGGAGCCGTCCGTAGACCATTTGGCATAATCGTAGCCGGTCGTGAAATTCTGCTGAGCCAGCGAGCCGTCCTTGTACAGATCGCTCATATAACGCAAGAGCTCCCTGTATTTCGGATCGTTGAACGTCGTCTTCACTTGTCCGTCAGCGTCCTTATAGAGATACTGCCCGAAAGCCTTGGCGCCCCCTTCACCCATGCCGAAGCTGCCGGCCAGAAAGCTCTCCAGGAAGGTCCAGTACTGCGATTCAAGCACCCAACCGAGGCGTGAGCTGTCCTTCTCCCGAACCTTCATGAGCGCTTGGCGGAACTCCTCGGTCGTCTTGGGCACTTCAAGCCCCGCTTCATCCAGCCAATCCTTATGGATATACAAGCGAACGGAATTGAACGCTTTCGAGAAATCGACGTATGGGAGAGCGTAAATATGTCCGTCCGACATCGTAATCGCTCCTCTGATATCCGGGTTGTCCTTGAGCAGCTTGTTTAAATTCGGCGCATGCTGTTCAATCAAGTCCTCGAGCGGAACAAACAAGCCCTGCTTACCGTATTTCATCAGCTCATCGGTGCCGAAGGCAATGCGGTAGAACGCATCCGGCAGGTCGTTGGAGCCGAGCATGACATTTTTCCTTTCGGTTACGGCGGAACCGGCCAGCTCCTCAAACTCAACCTCGATTCCGGACATCTCCTCGTATTTTTGCCACATCCATAATTGATCGGCTGGTGGATGCACATCGGTATATCCGCGTTTGACGATCCTTAGCTTGATGTTTCCGGGGTCTCCGTCCGTTCCGGCTGGTTCCGGCTCCGCCTTTCCCCCTGATCCGCCGCAGGCGGCAAGCGTCAACGAGCATGTCAACATGAAAGCAAGCAGAAGATTCATTCTTTTTCTCATAAATCCATATCCCCTCTATTCATGATTATGAGTTCCAAGCGGTAATTGACCGCTCCTATATCGGCTTATCCTTTGATAGCTCCCACCATGATGCCTTTCTCAAAGAATCGCGACAGCAGCGGATACAATAGCAGCAGCGGCAGCGCGGATAATACGACGATTGCATATTTCAGGCCTTCCTTAACCATCATCTGATCCGCGTATTCGGCGCCGACCGATATTCCGGCCATTTCCTTAAAG
>NZ_AEXS01000034.1:0-16904 GCF_000204455.1 Paenibacillus sp. HGF5
TCTCCTTCGGCGTCGTGGGCGGTTTGCTGTCCATTCTCGGCCTGCTGCTCGGCCGTCAGGCGAGCAACAAGCTGGGAGAGTACGGCGAAATGCTGGGCGGACTGATTTTGATCATCTTTGGCGTGATGTTTATCTTTTGACGCAATATTTGTTACAATAATCCCAAAACAACCTACAACGGGGAGGTACGGGACCGTGAAAAATATATTGTTTGTCTGCACGGGGAATACCTGCCGCAGTCCGATGGCGGAAGGAATGCTGCGCAAACTCGCCAAACAGCGGGGCATTCCGCTGGAAACGCAATCCGCCGGCGTCTCGGCCGTAGACGGCATGCCGGTATCCCGTCATGCGGAATCGATACTGCGGGACCAGGATATTCAAGATCGCTTGGTATCTAAGCCGCTGACCGCGAATCTGGTGGAATGGGCAGACCTGATTCTGACGCTGACCCAGTCGCATAAGCAGTATGCGATTCGGCAGTTCCCGCATGCCGCCGACAAGATGCACACGCTGAAGGAATTTGTGGAGGATGACCGGCGGGTGCTGGATGATCTGCGGGAGCAGGACAGCCTGTACGCAACGCTCGAGCTGGCCAGATCGCTGGGCCGCGATGTCAGCGACCGCGACCGGGAGCGTCTGATCGAGCTGCGCCAGCGCATTCCGAGCTTCGATATCTCCGATCCCTTCGGCGGCTCGCGGGAGGAATACGAGGCGACGGCGGCGGAGATTCGGACGGCGCTCTTCCGTCTGCTGGACAAGCTGGAAGCGGATCAGCATAAATAGGATCGGCTTTCACGGAAGCGAAGAGTAAATCTGGATCCAGGCTCAATATGGCTAAAAAAGCCGCTTGCCTTTCGCATGGTATTGCTTTAAGATGAAGGTGAAAAACATGAATCCGATGTAACTGGCGACGAAGTGGATGAAACCACGATGGAGCATCGGAATATACGGCCGGTCGCCTGGGCAAAGAGCATTTGGAGCACAATACGTGCGCCGACTGCTCTTTTTTCGTCTTTTGCGTGGAGTTTGGGTTATAATGAAACAAGCTAAAACGCAAAAGCGAACATTCGAGGGGGTTTTTCATAGATGAAAATTGCATTGGGTACCGATCATGCCGGCATTCGTCTGAAAGAGGAGATCGTGGAGGTCATTCGGGGTCTTGGACACGAGGTGGAGGATCTTGGCTGCGGCTGTTCCGATTCCGTGGATTATCCCGATTACGCGCTTCCGGTGTGCGAGAAGGTGGTCTCGGGTGAAGCGGATCGGGGCATTCTGATCTGCGGAACGGGAATCGGCATGAGCATTGCCGCCAACAAGGTGCCGGGCATCCGCTGCGCGCTGACGCATGATGTATTTTCGGCCAAAGCCACGCGTGAGCATAATGACAGCAACGTGATTGCGCTGGGCGAGCGCGTCGTCGGTCCCGGGCTTGCTGCCGAGATCGTCAGCGCATGGCTGACAACGGACTTCAGCCAGGGCGAACGCCATGTCGGCCGCGTGAACAAGATCAAGGCCATCGAGGAGCGTTACCTGAAGAGCGAATCGCGATAGGTCAACGCGTAAAGCTGCTGCGGTTATTGCGTATGGAATGAAGCATCTTCTGTGAAAAAAATCATCGGGAGGACTGTGACATGACGGATATCTCCAAGGTTTCCTTGAGCGAACAGACGGCGCGGATCGTCCGCGAACTGGCCGAAGCGGCAGCCTTAGGACCGGGCAAGGTGCTGGTCATCGGAGCCAGCACCAGTGAAGTGGTCGGACGCCGGATCGGCACAGGCGGCGCTCTTGAAACGGCGCAGCAGCTTCTTCAGGGCATTGCCGAGGTTCAAGCGGAATTCGGCTTCGCTGTAGCCTATCAATGCTGTGAGCATTTGAACCGGGCGCTTGTCATGGAGCGGGGACTGCTCGAAGAGCTGCGCCTGACGGAAGTGGCGGCTGTACCGATTCCAGGGGCGGGAGGCTCCATGGCCTCGGCGGCGTATCGGAGTATGAAGGAGCCCTGCCTTGCGGAATCCATTGAGGCCCATGCGGGCGTCGATATCGGCGAGACGCTGATCGGCATGCATTTGCGGAGAGTGGCGGTTCCGTTCAGGCCGAGCGAGCGTTATATCGGCGATGCGCGCGTAACGGCGGCTTACACCCGGCCGAAGCTGATCGGCGGAGAACGCGCCGTGTACAGACTCGAGCAGCGGGATGATTCCACGCTGTGCGATTGATTCGAATGAGAGCCCGCTTTAGTCATTAGGTAAACTTGTAGTCTTGACTTGGCAAGAGAAAATAACGATTGATTATGGGAGGATATGAACATGATGGAACATTTGCGGAAGAATGACCCGGCTGTATTGGAAGCGATGGATTTGGAACTGAAGCGTCAACGCAGCAACATTGAGCTGATTGCCTCCGAGAACATCGTCAGCGAAGCGGTTATGGAAGCCATGGGGACGGTGCTGACGAATAAATATGCGGAAGGCTACCCTGGCAAGCGTTATTACGGCGGCTGTGAGCGTGTGGATATCGTGGAGGATATCGCCCGTGACCGCGCGAAGGAATTGTTCGGTGCCGAGCATGCCAACGTTCAGCCGCACTCCGGCGCCCAAGCGAACATGGCGGTGTATTTGGCTGCGCTCAAGCCTGGAGATACCGTGCTCGGCATGAACCTGGCCCACGGCGGCCATTTGACTCACGGAAGCCCGGTTAACGCGTCAGGCCTTCTGTACAATTTCGTTGCGTACGGCGTGCAGGAAGATACGTTCCTTATCGATTACGACGAAGTCCGCAAAGCGGCTTTCAAACACCGTCCTCGTCTGATCGTGGCGGGTGCAAGTGCATATCCTCGCATCATTGATTTCGAGAAGCTTGCTGCCATCGCGAACGACGTAGGCGCATTGTTCATGGTCGATATGGCTCATATTGCCGGTCTCGTTGCCGCGGGTCTTCACCCGAATCCGGTTCCGCATGCCCATTTCGTAACCACCACGACGCACAAGACCCTTCGCGGCCCTCGCGGCGGCATGATTCTGTGCAAGAAGGCATGGGCGCAGGCGATCGACAAAGCGGTATTCCCAGGCTCCCAGGGCGGACCGCTCATGCATGTCATTGCTTCCAAAGCCGTTGCGCTTGGCGAAGCATTGGATCCATCCTTCAAGACGTATGCAGAGAACGTCGTGAAGAACGCGAAAGTGCTGGCTGACACCCTGATCGAGGAAGGCCTGAACATCGTTTCCGGCGGAACCGATAACCATCTGATGCTGGTCGATACCCGCAATCTGGACATCACCGGCAAAGACGCAGAGAAGGTGCTGGATTCCATCGGGATTACCGTCAACAAGAACGCCATCCCGTTTGATCCGACGAGCCCGTTCGTCACGAGCGGTATCCGTATCGGTACGCCTGCGGTAACCTCCCGCGGCATGGATGAGCAGGCGATGGTGAAAATCGCGAAGATTATTGCCATGACCCTGAAGCAGCCTAAAGACGAGGCGACGCTGGAAAAAGCGGGCCGTTTGGTGGCTGAGCTTACGGATCAATATCCTCTTTATGCCGAAATGAAATATTAATCACAGTTTCGTCAGCATAAGAGGCCTATGATAAGAGGACCCCACCTGAAGGTGGGGTCCTCTTTTAGGAGCTGTCACATTCTGGCCAGATTGCTATGCTCGCATGCTCCCGGTCGGGTCGCTTCGCGGTGAGGATCAATATAGGCGAAAATGGAAAACCTAGGTGCAGGGCTGACGAAGATCCGGTTATAAGGTCAAAACTCACGGAAATAAACATGACTCGTGCAGGTGTCAATTGACTAGAGGGAATGATATAATAGACAGGATTTATGGAGCTCACAAGTATTTACGCCCATATTGAAATAACATTTGCATTCAAACCGGAGGGACCAGACATGGGAAAATTGGTGATTTGTGATCACCCGTTGATTCAACACAAACTTACATTTATACGCGATATGCGGACTAACACAAAAGACTTTCGCGAATTGGTAGACGAAGTCGCGACTTTGATGGCTTATGAAATTACGCGGGAGGTTCCTCTTGAATCGATATCTGTTCAAACGCCGGTAGCCGAAACCCAAGGGAAAGTCATTTCCGGCCGGATGCTCGGCCTCGTGCCGATCCTGCGTGCGGGTCTTGGCATGCTGGACGGCGTGGTCAAGCTGCTTCCCGCTGCCAAGGTAGGGCATGTCGGATTGTTCCGCGACCCGGAAACGCTTCAGCCCGTGGAGTATTATACGAAGCTTCCAACCGACGTGACGGAGCGGGAATTGATCGTCATCGATCCGATGCTGGCAACGGGCGGATCGGCCATTGCTGCGATCGACGTGCTGAAGAAGCGCGGCTGCACCCAGATCAAGATGATGAATCTCGTGGCTGCGCCGGAAGGCGTAAAGGCCGTGCATGACGTCCATCCGGACGTGGATATTTACGTTGCTGCTCTGGATGAAGGGCTCAACGACCACGGCTACATCGTACCGGGCCTGGGTGATGCAGGAGATCGGCTGTACGGCACGAAATAAGAGCCGAGCCAGTCATTCGTACGACTTGAATTGAAAAAACAAGCATGCAAAGAGGGGTAATTTCAAACATGTCAAAAGTGAAAGTGATGACGATATTTGGGGTCCGCCCCGAAGCGATCAAGATGGCGCCGCTTATTCTGGAACTTCAGCGCCATCCGGAGCATATCGAATCGGTGGTTTGTGTAACTGCGCAGCATCGGCAAATGCTGGATCAGGTGCTTGACGTGTTCAAGATTGTTCCGGACTATGACTTGGACGTGATGAAAGACCGTCAAACGCTGAACGAGATCACCGTACGCGTTCTGGAGGGGCTTGAGCCTGTTCTGCGCGAGGCCAAGCCGGATATCGTGCTGGTGCACGGCGACACGCTGACAACGTTCCTGGCCAGCTATGCGGCCTTCCTGCAGCAGATTCAGGTCGGCCATGTAGAGGCGGGTCTTCGCACATGGAACAAGCTGAATCCTTATCCTGAAGAAATGAACCGTCAGTTGACCGGCGTGCTGGCCGATCTGCACTTTGCGCCGACGGACTGGTCTGCCCAGAATCTCCGCAAGGAGAACAAGCCGGAATCCCGTATTTACGTGACGGGCAACACCGCCACGGACGTGTTTCAGTATACGGTGCGGGAAGGATATACCCATCCGGTTCTGGATTGGGCACAGGGCAAGCGCCTGATCCTGATGACGGCGCACCGCCGCGAATCCCAAGGGGAGCCGCACCGTCAGATTTTTGAAGCGGTGAAGCGCATTGCCGACGAGTTCGAGGATATCGCCATCGTCTACCCTGTGCATCCGAGCCCTGCCGTCAAAGAGCCGGCTCACCGCATTTTGGGGAACCACCCGCGCATCAAGCTGATTGAACCGCTGGATGTCGTGGATATGAACAATATTTACACCCGTACGCATTTCATCATTACGGATTCGGGCGGCATGCAAGAGGAGGCTCCTTCCTTCGGCGTGCCGACGCTGGTGCTTCGGGACACGACGGAACGTCCGGAGGGCATTGAGGCCGGAACCCTGGAGCTGGTAGGCACCCAGGAAGAGAATGTGTACGAACGCATTAAGGCTCTGCTGACCGATCAGGAGCTTTATGACAAGATGAGCAAAGCCGCTAATCCTTACGGAGATGGACAGGCTTCCCAGCGAATTGTCAATGCGATTTTGCACCATTTTGGCATCCGGAAAGAGCGTCCTGAGGAATTTCACAGAATGTTCACAAAGGCATAGTTTACCGTATTCTGATTGGCAAGGGGACAGCATACAGTTGAACTGTACGGTTACCGCGGCGTTTTGCGCAATTTAGACTGCTCAAAACGCCGATTTTACACGGGAAATCCATCAAATCGATTCATTGACAAACTCTTGCTATATTCAGTAAAATGAGTTGGGATTAGAGGTTCATATGAAAAATCCGAAAAGTCAAGATAACCCTTGGTTGATAGCGCTATACATTAGCGGGGCGGGCGGTTTGCTTGCCGCTTACATTCTCATCGGTTTTTTTACCGGGCGATGGCTCATGAATCAATTGGACGGGCCCAGAGTGTGGCTTGCCATTGGTACGCTTTCGGGGCTCTTTGTAGGGATTTTGAATATCGCTCTTCTCATTAAAAAGTTTTTGGGGGCGCAGGCGTGAATGATTTGACTTCCATTGTGAACGCTGTATTTAGAGTAGCGCTACTCTTATTGTCTGCCTTGTTTCTCGGATGGGCTCTCTATCCGGAATTCCGCCCGATAATTATGGGGTTGATCATGGGCATGGCGGCGGGCTTGTTTAATGTACGCTTCCTCTCCATGAAAGTGCAGCAGCTGGCGCAATTGGCTGTCGATCCGGAACCGAAAAAGTACAACTTCGGCTTCATTACGAGATTGTGCATCGGGCTTCTGATTGTGATCTTCGCCGTAAAACTCGAACAGGTATCCCTCGGCGGTGCAATCGCCGGTCTGTTCATACCCCAATTGTTGACCATTCCTGTCAGCATTGTGTTCAGTTTGAGAAACAATCATTGATCAGCGCTAACTTGGAAAGGGGTGAAAACAATTATATGCATGATTCACCGATTATCAAACTTGGCGGATTGAATATTGACCTATCGGCGGTCATAATGCTTCTTGTCACCTGTGTGGTGGTGTTCGTATTATGCCGGCTGGCGGTACGTAATCTATCTGTCGAAAACCCTTCCAAACTGCAAAACTTCATGGAATGGGTAGTGGAATTTGTGCAAGGCGTCGTAGCGAGTGCGATGGATCTGAAGAAAGGGAAAGCTTACATATCGTTGGGGCTTACTCTGATCCTGTTCATCTTTGTAGCCAACTTGCTGGGCTTGCCGTTCTCAATTATCACCGACTTGCCGGAGAACTTCACAGTCTTTGGTCAGCCAATCCTGGCTACACTCGGACTTGAACATGGCCACTATGCTCACGTATTGTGGTGGAAGTCGCCAACAGCGGACATTTCCGTTACGGCCGGTCTTGCGATCGTTGTATTCGTGCTCATGAACTACCTGGGCCTGAAGCTGAATCGCAAGCATTACCTGAAGCATTACATCGAACCGTTCCCGATCTTCCTGCCGCTCAATATCATTGAGAACCTGGCAAAACCTATCGCTCTGGCAATCCGGCTTTACGCCAACATTTTTGCCGGCGAGGTACTGATCACGGTGATTCTGAAAACCGGCTTCTGGGGCATTCCGTTCATGGCCGCATGGCAAGGTTTCAGTATCTTCATTGGTGCATTGCAGGCGTTTATCTTTACGATTTTGACAATGGTATACATCTCGCAGACGACGATTCACGAAGAGCATTGATCAACTCGGACGAATCCGCCGTAACAGCGGTGTTTTTCGAAAGAGATATTTTCTATAGTTTCACCAAATTTCAATTTTGAAACAATTTTAAGGAGGATATTTAACAATGGAATTTTTGGCAGCAGCTATTGCAGTAGGTCTGGGCGCCCTTGGCGCAGGTTTGGGTAACGGTATGATCGTAAGCAGAACAGTTGAGTCTATCGCTCGTCAACCAGAAGCACGTGGTCAATTGCAAACAACGATGTTTATCGGTGTTGGTATCGTAGAGGTTATTCCTTTGGCAGCTACTGTAATCGCGTTCTTGATCATGTTCTCTTAATAACAATACAACGGTTTGGCGGGGAGGGCCGATGCCATCCGCGCCTTCGTTTTGTTAGGCACCGCACTTCGTGTTGATGGAAAGGAGTGACCTCAATGACAATTCTTTGGGAAAATATGGTAATCACTATTATCGCGTTTGTTATTCTTTACCTCTTGCTTCAAAAGTTTGCGTTCAGCAAATTGTTCGGCATCATGGAGCAGCGTCGTGAGCTGGTCATGAGCCAGATGAACGAAGCGGCACAGACCCGCCAGCAGGCGACTGCATATGTAGAAGAGCAGAAGAAGGCACTGGAGCAAGCGCGTCAAGATGCTCACGAAATCATCGAGCGTTCCAGACAAACTAGCAACAAACAAGCAGAGCAAATTATGGAACAAGCTAAGGAAGAGGCAATTCGCCTGAAATCCGAAGCTGTTCGTGATATCGAGAATGAGAAGAAGAAAGCGGTCGAAGAGCTTCGCAGCGAAATCGGCAGCGTTTCCGTGAAGATCGCGACCAAGCTGATCGAACGTGAAGTCAAGAATGACCAAGCCCAAGAAGAACTGGTGGATCAATACCTTAAAGAGGTAGGAGGCAGACCATGAGCCAAAATACGGTAGCAGCCAAGCGGTATGCGCGGGCGCTGTTCGAAGTGGCGGCTCAGCAGCAGAAGGGTCTGGAAGTGGAAGAGGAATTGCGGGCTGTCGTGCATGCCATTGAAGGCGATGCCGACATCCAGAAATTCATCGCCACGCCGAATGTTCCCCAGTCCGTGAAAATGAACGTAATCAGCAAGGCGTTGGCAGGGAAGGTATCGCAGCCTGTATTGAACACGATCGAATTGCTTCTCGACAGAGGGCGTGCAGAGATGTTCGCAGAACTGCTGAACAGCTATGTGAAGATACAAGGTGCGAGCTTGGGATTGGCAGACGCCACTGTGTACTCCACCTACCCGCTTAGCGATCAGGAAAAAGAACAGGTTGCTTCGGAATTCGGACAGTTAGCACATCAGAAGATCCGCGTGACCAATGTTGTGGACGAAAGTTTGCTCGGCGGCCTGAAAGTTGTCATTGGCGACAAGCTGTATGACGGAAGCATTGCCGGGAAGCTGGAACGTCTCGAAAAGTCTTTTAATAGACGAGCATAGTAGATAGGGGTGAAAACGTTGAGTATCAGACCTGAAGAAATCAGTACTTTAATCAAAAGTCAAATTGAAGAATATAAATCCGATATCACTGTCTCTGAAGTAGGTACGGTAATTCAAGTAAGTGACGGTATTGCTCGCGTGTACGGCCTGGAGAACGCGATGTCCGGGGAACTTTTGGAGTTCCAAAACGGCGTGTTCGGTCTGGCGCTGAACCTTGAGGAGAGCAATGTCGGTGTCGTTATCCTGGGACCTTACTCCGAAATCAAGGAAGGCGATCAGGTAAAGCGTACAGGACGTATCATGGAGGTTCCTGTAGGCGAAGCTCTGCTTGGACGCGTCGTGAATCCGCTGGGTCAGCCGCTTGACGGCAAAGGCCCGATCGAAGCGACTGCATTCCGTCCGGTTGAGAGCAGTGCACCAGGCGTTATCGACCGTAAATCCGTTCATGAGCCGATGCAAACCGGTATTAAAGCAATCGACGCGATGGTACCTATCGGCCGCGGTCAGCGCGAGCTGATCATCGGTGACCGCCAAACAGGTAAAACCACCGTTGCCATCGATACAATCCTGAACCAAAAGGGCAGCGGCGTTAAATGTATTTATGTAGCCATCGGGCAAAAGCAGTCCACTGTAGCACAGGTTGTTGAAACTCTTCGCCGTCATGGCGCGCTGGAGTACACGATCGTTGTTACGGCTTCGGCTTCCGAGCCGGCTCCGCTGCAGTACATCGCTCCATACGCAGGCTGCGCAATGGGCGAGTACTTCATGTACAAAGGCGAGCATGCACTCATCATCTATGATGACTTGTCGAAGCAAGCTGCAGCATACCGTGAATTGTCCTTGCTCCTCCGTCGTCCTCCGGGTCGGGAAGCTTATCCGGGTGACGTTTTCTACCTGCATTCCCGTTTGCTGGAGCGTGCAGCGAAGCTGAACGATGAGCTTGGTGGTGGTTCATTAACCGCACTGCCATTTATTGAAACACAGGCTTCTGACGTATCTGCTTACATTCCAACCAACGTAATTTCGATTACGGATGGACAGATCTTCCTGGAGTCCGAGCTGTTCTACTCCGGACAACGCCCAGCGATTAACGTCGGTATTTCGGTATCCCGTGTCGGCGGTTCCGCGCAGATCAAGGCGATGAAAAAGGTTGCGGGCGGCATGAAGCTGGATCTTGCGCAATACCGCGAGCTCCAGGCGTTCTCCCAGTTCGGATCCGATCTGGACAAATCAACCTTGGCTCGTTTGAACCGTGGTGCAAGATTGATGGAAATCCTGAAACAGGGCGTAAACCAGCCGTTGTCCGTTGAACAACAAGTGGTTAGCTTGTACGCAGCCGTTAAAGGATATATCGATGATATCGAGGTTGCTGACGTGCGTCGTTTCGAGAGCGAGTTCCTCGCGTTTATTGGAAGCAATAAACCGGAAATTCTTCAATCCATTACGGATACGAAGGATTTGACGTCCGACAACGAAAACGCGTTGAAAGCGGCAATCGATCAATTTAAGAAGGGCTTTGCCGCTTCGGTTTAAGCTCCTCAGGCAAGTAATAGGAGGGGAGCCGGGGTAAGCCCGGCATCCTCTTTCATCATATGGAATGTAGCTTTGGCTGTGACCAAAGTGGTTTTACAACAGATGTGGCTTTGGTCCTAGCCAAAGCTTAGTCTACCCGTACGAAGTAATTTTGGCCCCAGCCAAAGCGCGAATTGCTTACGAAGTAACTTTGGCTCCGCCAAAGTTAGGCTTATGCTTACGAAGTTAGCTTTGGCTTCGCCAAAGCTTTAAGGTGGTGAAAACATGGCAAGAGGATTACGTGATATTAAGCGGCAGATCAAGAGTGTTCAGAACACAAGGCAGATCACCAAGGCGATGGAAATGGTTGCTGCTGCCAAGCTGAGAAGAGCTCAAGAGAAGGCGACCTCCGCGCTTCCATACTCCGAGAAGCTGAAAGAAGTGGTTGGCAGCATCGCTGCTGGAACCAAGGGAATCAGCCATCCGATGCTGGAGAAGCGCGAAGTGAAGAAAACCGGTTATCTGGTGATCACTTCAGACCGTGGTCTTGCTGGTGCTTCGAACTCCAATATTTTGCGTAAAGTATCGAATTTTATCGCAGAACGCCATCAGTCCAAGGACGAGTATTGCCTGTTTGTGATCGGACGTAAAGGACGGGATTATTTCCGCCGTCGTGGACTTCCGGTTGTGGAGGAGCTCACCGATTTATCCGACAGTCCGACCTATGCGGATATTAAGACCATCGCTAACGCGGCGGTTCACCAATACGAGCTGGGTCAGATCGATGAGTTATACCTGTGCTATAACCAATTCGTGAATGCCTTGACTCAGCTTCAGGAAATCTCCAAGCTTCTGCCGATGGAGAACATTGGCGGCGGGGAGAACCTGACTGGTTATGAGTATGAGCCGTCTCCGGAAGGCGTGCTGGAGGTTCTGCTTCCGAAATACGCGGAAACGCTGATTTTCAGCGCAATGCTCAATGCGAAGGCAAGTGAGCTTGGAGCGAAGATGACCGCGATGGGAGCAGCAACGAAGAATGCGAGCAAGTTGATCAACGAGTTGAACCTGACTTACAACCGTGCTCGTCAGGCTGCCATCACGCAGGAAATTTCCGAGATTGTGGGCGGAGCCAACGCTCAGCAATAATGCACGTTTGAATTCTTAACTTTGTATTTAAAGGATATGCGGCGATCTGATGAACAGCCGCTTTTACGATCATCGTTCACCGCCAGAGGTGAACGGGTAGGAGGGAAAACGAATCAATGAAAAAAGGACGCGTTGTCAGCATTACAGGTGCTGTAGTTGACATTGAATTTGAGCGCGGTCATCTTCCCGAGATTTTTAATGCTGTCAAGATTGAAGCTACGTTGGAAGGCGGCCGCTCGGTTGATTTGACTTTGGAAGTATCCAATCATTTGGGTGATAACCTGGTTCGTTGTATCGCGATGTCATCCACAGACGGTCTCGTTCGCGGTATCGAAGCTGTGGATTTGGGCAGACCAATCACGGTTCCTGTAGGTTCCGCTACACTCGGACGCGTATTTAACGTATTGGGTGAGCCGATCGATAATGCAGGTGCCGTAGTGTCCGAAGTTAATAACCCGATCCACCGTGAAGCTCCTGCATACGATGAACTCTCCACGCAAGCAGAAATGCTTGAAACGGGGATTAAAGTTATCGACCTGCTTGCTCCATACCAAAAAGGCGGTAAAATCGGTCTCTTTGGCGGTGCCGGCGTAGGTAAGACCGTTGCGATCCAGGAATTGATCAACAACATCGCTCAAGAACACGGCGGTATTTCCGTATTCGCCGGCGTAGGTGAGCGTACTCGTGAAGGTAATGACCTTTACCACGAGATGAGCGATTCCGGCGTTATCAACAAAACCGCGATGGTATTCGGTCAGATGAACGAGCCTCCGGGTGCCCGTCTTCGCGTAGCGTTGACCGGCTTGACGATGGCGGAATATTTCCGTGATCAAGAAGGTAAAGACGTGCTTCTCTTTATCGATAACATCTTCCGCTTTACTCAAGCGGGTTCCGAAGTATCCGCCCTCCTGGGACGTATGCCTTCCGCGGTAGGTTACCAGCCAACGCTGGCATCCGAAATGGGACGCTTGCAAGAGCGGATTACCTCCACGAAAAAAGGTTCTGTAACATCCATCCAGGCGATCTATGTACCGGCGGATGACTATACGGATCCGGCTCCTGCTACGACGTTTGCTCACTTGGATGCAACGACGAACCTGGAGCGTAAAATTTCCGAGATGGGTATCTATCCTGCGGTAGA
Source organism: Paenibacillus sp. HGF5 (assembly GCF_000204455.1). NCBI lineage: Bacteria > Bacillati > Bacillota > Bacilli > Caryophanales > Paenibacillaceae > Paenibacillus > Paenibacillus sp. HGF5. Next base: position 12,570 of record NZ_AEXS01000034.1, read on the forward strand.
TCCGCTGGCATCCAGCTCCCGTATCTTGGCTCCAGAAATCGTTGGTGAAGAGCATTACAATGTAGCTCAAGGCGTTAAGAAAATTTTGGCTCGTTACAACGAGCTTCAAGATATCATTGCAATCCTCGGTATGGATGAGCTGAGCGAGGAAGATAAAGCGATCGTTGGACGTGCTCGTCGTGTTCAGCGTTTCCTTTCCCAGGCTTTCCACGTTGCCGAGCAGTTCAACGGCATTCCTGGTAAATATGTGCCGGTTAAAGAAACCGTACGCAGCTTTAAAGAGATCCTGGAAGGCAAGCACGACCACCTTCCGGAAGCCGCTTTCCTGTTCGTAGGTACGATTGAAGAGGCAGTTGAAAAAGCAAAAACATTGTAAGCTGACGCTCCGTGATCGGCAGACCGAAACAGTGCTCACAGTGGGACTGTGAGGTCTGCTGCGCGAGTTTTCTGCGGAAAACGGTGAGGAGGGATGGAAGTGAGCACCATTTTGTTGGAAATCGTAACGCCGGACCGCTTGGTTTACTCCGAGCAGGTGAACAGTGTTACGGTGCGTGGGGTCGAGGGAGAGCTGGGCATTTTGCCTGGTCATATTTCCTTCGTTACGCCGCTTCAAATAGCGCCAGTCTTTGTGAAGATCGGCAACGAGAGAACCCCGTTTGCGGTACAGGGCGGTTTCGTCGAAGTCCGCAAAGATAAGATTGTCGTCCTGGCGGAAAGCGCAGAGAGAGCGGGAGAAATCGATCTGGAGCGTGCGGAAGCCGCGAAGGAAAGAGCAGAGACTCGCCTGCATGCGAAGGGAAGACAAGATGAAGTTGACCATCGTCGCGCGGAATTGGCTCTGCAAAGAGCGATGAACCGGATTAAAGTGACGCGGAACTAATCGTTGAACCAAAACAGCTTGGCTGCAATCTTGCAGCCAAGCTGTTTTTTGTTTACGGCATGGATAGGATTTCAGAGAAGCTGAATCATGTTGCTGTGAATCGCAAGAAAATTTCGATAAGCGGGGAAAACGAGGGCTGTTTTCTGAGAATCGCGTCGATATAGTTGATTTTTTAATCGTTTAAAGGGTGAGAATAGTAGGATGAATTCGCTTAAGCAGCTCTCTAACGGTGTCGTATGAGCTCATGGAGCCTACGTTTCTATGAAATGTTGGATATCCCAAGTATCTAACCCTTGCTTTTATAGAGTCGCAGCACAGCATATAGCATCTAAGAGAGAAAAGTCATTCCAACAATTGACTATGCTGAAAGCTTTACCGGTCTCTAAGTTAGGGTCCGGTAATTTTTTGTAATATAATTAGTATAAATAGGAGCATGGGGAATGAAACTATATCCATTCCTGGTGTTTCATTGGTTCATGATTGCGATAAGAACAGCATTTTGGACTTCTGCTAATGGCGTGTTCCTGATCGTTTTTGGGCAATGTCGATAAATTTTATTATTTCCGAGGAAATGTCGTATAGAAAGTGCTGGATTCTTAGCCTCCAGCCAAGTATTATAGAAGAGTCGGTCCTGAATAGGGCTGACAAATTCACGAAGGAGGAGGGAGCATGAATCAGGATTTATCTAATTCAATCGGTGCCGTCGGTGTTAGCGGATTGATATCGATTGTTGTTTCACTGGTCTGTATCGCACTGGCTTGGTGGGCATTACAACAAGTAAAGCTGGATTTGGTTGTCCGTCATCCGAAAGGGCCGCAGGGAAAGCTACTGCATTTGCTGCTGGCCGTGGTGCTTGGACGATTCGTTGCTGAATTCCTAATTGACTATATTACATGGAGTCAAATGATCCGATATATGTTTTAAACGCGAAAGACGGGCGTGGTACATAACGTGTTGGAGCAGCTTGTTTTACAGACATGAGTTGTAGGATGGTTATGTGTTCGGCAATCTTTTACGTGTCTGTTTTATTTGCGGTATGAATGGTTATATCTCTGTTAGGTTGCTTCAGAAGAGAATGTCGAATAAACGCATTTTATTATGTTAACACTTAAATCAAGAAACTGATCGGGCGGACGCTATGACTTCCGGACTATAATGTTCACCCGGTAATTGTTGCGCATTGACAAGTGCTGGTCGGTCATGGTACCTTTCGTAGGTCCATACTGCGGATAACAGATGCTTCATTAGGTGGCATCATGGATTGTTCGATTCCTGATGTAGACACCGTATCAGATGTCATAAATAGTTCAAAAATCGCTTGTTTAGCAGAAAACACTAATGTTAAGATGAAAGTTAGGGAATTAGCAACACCTAATTACTAACACACGCAATCAGGAAAATTATGGACGCGGAGGGAAACCATGATGAGCAAATTTATCGTCCGCGGTGGCAAAAGACTGACCGGAAGCGTCAAAGTCAGCGGAGCAAAAAATTCAGTTCTTCCGATCATCGCTGCCTCTCTACTAGGGGAAGTTGGGGAAAGTGTTATTATTGACGCGCCTCCTCTTGACGATGTAATTACAATCAGCAAAGTATTGGAGTCGCTTGGTGCGGGCATTACATATCAGGATGAAGTGATACGTGTGAATGCAGAGCACATAACGACATGTGAAGCGCCTTATGAATGGGTGCGGAAGATGCGGGCGTCTTTTCTGGTCATGGGACCTTTATTGGCACGTTGTGGACGAACCCGGATTTCGCTTCCCGGGGGATGTGCTATCGGCACAAGACCCATCGATCAGCATCTAAAAGGATTTGAAGCTCTCGGGGCGGAAATCAGCCTCGGACAAGGATATATTGAAGCTAAGAGCAATGGCAGATTGCGCGGGGCAAAGGTCTATTTGGACGTTGCCAGCGTAGGTGCTACTGAAAATATTATGATGGCTGCCACATTGGCTGAAGGGACAACGGTTATCGAAAATGCGGCGAAAGAGCCGGAAATTGTCGATTTAGCGAACTACCTGAATGCGATGGGAGCCAAAGTTCGCGGTGCGGGCACGGGCGTGATCCGCATCGAAGGCGTTGAGAAGATGCATGGCGTGAAGCATAACGTGATTCCTGACCGGATCGAAGCAGGCACCTTCATGGCTGCTGCTGCGATTACCGGCGGGGACGTATACGTGGAAGGAGCCATTGCCGATCATCTCGGCCCTGTCATCTCCAAGATGGAGGAGATGGGGATCACCGTCGAGCCGGACGAGAACGGGATTCGCGTCATCGCTGACAAGCCGTTAAAGTCGGTGGATGTGAAAACCTTGCCTTACCCTGGATTCCCTACCGACATGCAATCCCAGATGATGGCGCTCTTGCTGGTGTCGGAAGGTACAAGTGTCGTGACCGAAACCGTATTTGAGAACCGCTTTATGCACGTGGACGAATTCCAGTTGATGAATGCGGAGATCAAGGTGGAGGGACGTTCTGCCATCGTGACCGGCGGCGCAAAGCTAAAAGGAGCCAAAGTAACGGCAACGGATCTGCGTGCAGGGGCCGCCTTGATTTTAGCCGGTCTTGTCTCTGAGGGGACTACCGAAGTTGGCGGCGTTCAGCATATTGATCGCGGTTATGTTCATTTGGCGGAGAAGCTGTCCGGACTAGGCGCGGATATCTGGCGTATTTCGACGGAGGAACCGAGCACGGAGAAGGTTTCGAAGAAGGCGGCAACTGAAGCAGAGGAAGCCAAATCTTTTAAAGTGCAGCCAACCTGGGTATAGCCGGGAGGCTGGATCTGTTCAGTCAGGTTAGACCGCATTAAGACATAGAAGGGGCGTTGCCGATGGAGGCAACGCCTCTTCTTTTTTTGGTACACCATCATCATGGCAGCTATCCCTCCTTCTCTTATGTTGGAATTCCGGATGAATAGGAGACTCTTTGCTAGCTTGCTTGCAGTCAGCCTCAGCGTTTCTTCATCCATATGACTTTTTCCCGTTCTCTTAGAATAGTTCTATCAAATGCCCGTATCTCATAAGTATAAAGTAGAGCATGATGGAGCATGAACGAGAGCCTATACAAGGGGAAAAGGCACAGGAGGGAAACGCAATGAAAGATTCGAAGGTTCGGGTGAATGTGAGCACCCCAAGGAACAAACGAGCGGTCGATTCAAAAGACGTTTTGAAAGAAGGAAGTGCTGAGCCTTATCAGGTGCCGTCCGAAGGATCGGCGACTCCCGTGTTAAAAATGGAAATTTCCTGAGGGGCTTGAGAAGATAGGCGGGCTGACAGAAGAACAAAGCCGTCGTTCGATACCGGATACAGAGGACATGCAGGAAGGGCCGCGCGGGCACCGCGGCCCGGGGAGCAGGCCGGACGCCTTCGGCGAGTCCGGCCATGGCCCGCGGGCGGCACAGACGCCGCCGCCCGAACGCCCTGCCGGCGCGCCTGCGCATGGCGCCGGGCCAG
>NZ_AEXS01000033.1:0-41033 GCF_000204455.1 Paenibacillus sp. HGF5
ATACAATCCCGTGGGCTCCTACATCCGTGAATTCACGGTACCTGACGTTTGGAAGGAACAGCCCGTTTATATTAGCTTCCAAGGCGTTGAATCCGCTTTCTATGTATGGGTAAACGGCGAGATGGTCGGGTATAGCGAGGATACGTTTACGCCTGCCGAGTTCGACATTAGCCCCTATCTGGTTGAGGGCAAGAACAAATTGGCCGTTGAGGTATACCGATGGTGCGACGCGAGCTGGCTTGAGGATCAGGATTTTTGGAGGCTTAGCGGGATCTTTCGCGAGGTCTACCTGTATTCGGTCCCTGCCGTCCATATCTCCGATTTCTTCGTTCGTCCGGTTCTTGACGACGAATACCGGCATGCGGAGCTGCAGATCGATGCAGCCGTCACGAATTATTATAACGAGACCATCGACAAGAACACGCTCCAGCTGGAGGCGCTTCTCTACGATCAGGACCGGCAGCTGGTCCAGAAACAAACACTCACCATTGCGGATTACATCATTGACGAGGGCAGCTTTACCCTGAGCATGAACGTCCCCGAACCCGAGAAATGGAGCGCGGAATCGCCTTATTTATACACCGTTGTCCTGGCATTGAAGAATACGGACGGAGCTTGCCGCGGAGCCGTAAGCTGCCGCACGGGATTCCGCCGCTTCGAGCTGAAGGACGGGCTGATGCGAATCAACGGTCAGCGCATTCTGTTCAAAGGCGTAAACCGGCATGAATTCTCCCCGGATACCGGACGGGCTCTCAGCCGTGAAGACATGATCACCGATATTGAGCTGATGAAGATGCATAACATTAATGCGGTACGGACTTCCCATTACCCGAATCAATCCGTATGGTATGACCTCTGCGATGAATATGGGTTATACGTTATTGATGAAACGAATTTGGAGACGCACGGGACCTGGAGGTATGGGCAGCAGGAGCTGGAAGAAACGGTGCCCGGCAGCAAGCTGGAGTGGCGCGACAACGTATTGGACCGCTGCAATTCGATGTTCCAACGCGACAAGAATCACCCCTCCGTCATCATCTGGTCGCTTGGCAACGAATCGTTCGGGGGCGACAACTTCATTGCGATGCACGATTTTCTGAAGGAGGCCGACCCGTCGCGGCTGGTTCATTACGAGGGAATCTTCCATTACAGGGCGTCCGAAGCGGCCAGCGACATGGAATCCACCATGTATGCAAGGCCGCAGGATGTGGAGAAGTATGCCAACAGCAATCCGGACAAGCCTTATATCATTTGCGAGTACAGTCACGCGATGGGCAATTCCTGCGGCGGGCTTCACCTGTATTGGGAGCTGTTTGAGAAGTACGACATTTTGCAGGGGGCTTTTATATGGGATTGGATCGACCAGGCGATCCGCACCCAAACGGCGGACGGTATACCCTATTTGGCGTACGGCGGGGACTTCAACGAAACGCCGCATGACGGCAACTTCAGCGGGAACGGCCTGATCTTCGCGGACCGAACCAAAACCCCTAAGCTGGACGAAGTGAAAAAATGCTACCAGAACGTCAAGTTCGAAAGCCTGGATCCTGCCGCAAGCCGGATTCGGGTCAGCAACCGCTTCTTGTTTACCAGCCTCGATCCGTATCTTGTACAATGGGACGTAACGCTAAACGGCAAAGTCAGCCAATCCGGCACGCTCGAGCTCTCGCTTCAGCCTGGTAATCAAACGGAAATCCATGTTCCGTACTCCCCTCTGGATGACGAAGGAAAAGAAGCGATTCTCACCGTCTCCCTCGTTCGGAAGGAGAGCACCAAGTGGGCGCCTGCGGGACATGAGGAGGCTTGGGAGCAGTTTGTGCTGACGCCGTATATTGCCGAGCAGCCCGAAACGGACGCTCTTGCAAACGTGCAAGCACTGGAAGCTGCCGAGTCGGATGAAGAGCTTATCATCAGGGGTTCTGCCGTCTCGTTGCGTTTCCGCCTTGGCACCGGGGATCTGACATCCTACGCACTGTCCGGCAGGGAATGCCTGCTGGCGCCGGCAAGACCGAATTTCTGGCGGGCCGTCACCGACAACGATCTGGGCAACCGGCTCCCTGAACGCAGCGGCGTGTGGAGAACGGCCCATGATCGGCGAAAGCTGCTGTCTTTGCGCTGGCATGCGGAAGGCCCTGCCGTCGTGGTCTCCAGCCACTATCGGATCGAGACCCATCCCGTATCCAGCCTGACGCTGGAATATCGAATCTATCCGGACGGTACCGTCCGCGTGCTTGAAACCTTGATCCCTGGCGCCGGTCTGCCCGACATTCCGGAAGTCGGCATGCTGTTCTTGCTGGATGAAGGACTCGATGCGATCAGCTGGTATGGGCGGGGACCACATGATAATTATTGGGACCGGAAAACAGGAGCCAAAATCGGCCGATACGAGGGCAAGGTCGCTGATCAGTTCGTCCCTTATCTAAGGCCTCAAGAGTGCGGGAATAAAACGGATGTGCGCTTCGCACTGCTAACCGGGGAGAATGGCGGGGACGGACTGAAATTCGAGAGTTCCTCCCTCATGGAGGTATGCGCACTGCCGTGGACGCCGGAGGAACTGGAGGGCAGCGACCATGCGTACAAGCTGCCGCCAAGCGATAAAACCGTCCTGCGCATCAACTACAAGCAAATGGGCGTCGGCGGCGACGACAGCTGGGGAGCGCCGATCCATGAAGAATTCACGCTGCCTTCCAACCGCACGTACAGCTTCGGCTTTACGATGGGGGCAGCACGGTAGCATGCTGACCTACTCGATAGGACACATGCAAAAAGAGCAGCTTCGTGTTGAAGCTGCTCTTTTATGTTTCGGTTATTCCATGCCCTCTCACCACGGAGGGGTGGCCACAAGGACGTTTAACCCTATTCCAGAATCGTGCCCGATGCTGGTTCGCCTTCGCTTAGGCGTGTGCCCCCTGCAGCTCGCGGCGATCCGATTCGTCCCGAATGTCGCCCACGATCTCCTCCAGAATATCCTCCATCGTCACCAGCCCGATCGCCGTGCCGGATTCGTCCGTCACGACAGCCATATGCACGCGGATTTGCTGCATTTTGATCAGGACGTCCTTGATCGAAGACGACTCCGGAAAACGCGGCATGTCGTGAATAAAGTCATTCACGCTGCAGTTTCTTCCAGCCGCTATGCCCGTCAGCATCTCCTTCGTATGGATAAACCCGATGAAATCCTCCGCGCGTCCCGATTCCGTCACCGGGTAACGGGTATAGTCGTACTCGCCGAGAACCTCCAGGATATTGGCAAGCGGCCACCCTCGTTCTACCGTAACGATGCGATCTCTCGGTACCATGATTTCGCGCAAGGTGCGCTCCTCAAAAGCAAATATATTGGTCAAATACCCCATCTCGGTCTGGTTAATTTCGCCGCTCTCGTAGCTCTGGTCCACGATCCACTTCAATTCCTCCTCGGAATGGACCGTTTCATGCCCTGCCGGCTTTACGCCGAATACTCGAAGCAGGAGACGCGAAGCTCCATTCAATGCATAAATGAACGGATACATGATCTTCCCGAACCAATACAAGGGAGATGCCAGCAGCAGCGTCATTTTCTCGGCAAATTGGATCGCCAATGTTTTAGGCGCCAGTTCCCCGATGACGACATGCAGGAACGTGATGATCCCGAGGGCAATGGCATAAGAGAGCACCGTTGCCACCGCCGCCGGCACGTCGAATCGTTCAAACAACGGATGCAGCATCCTTTCGACGGTCGGTTCGCCCAACGCGCCCAGCACGAGAGCCGTAATGGTAATTCCAAGCTGGCAGGCGGACAAATAGTAATCCAGCTCATGGGCTACCTTCCTGGCCGTGACCGCCCGTTTATTCCCCTCGGCGATCAATTGATCGATCCGCGACAGCCGCACCTTCAAGATGGCGAATTCGGCCCCTACGAAAAATGCAGTCAGTCCTATGAACACGGCTACCAAAAATAAATTCAACGCGATTATTCCGTCCAATGATTTCCCTCTTGCGAGGGATTCACCTCCAAAAAAGTTATGGTCTGAATGTACACGGGATCATGCCATGCCCTTGATCATCCGTGTCTGAGAATGACGTGTTTGATCTGAAAATTATCCGTTTCCGCTACGGCCCATATATGCTCGCCATGCTGGATCTCATCGCCGTCCTGAGCCGTCGTGCCTTTCTGGTACTGAATCCAGCCGCCGATCGTATCCATCTCCTCGTTATCCTCGAATACCAAACCGAAGCGCTTCTCAAGCTCCTCCAAGAGAACCCGTCCGCTTATCAGGTATTCGCGTTCCCCGATCTTCCGGATATCCGCTACTTCATCTTCATCGAATTCGTCGCGAATTTCCCCTACGATCTCTTCCAAAATATCCTCCAGGGTCAGGATCCCCGCCGTACCGCCGTATTCATCAATCACCAAAGCCATATGCATCTGCTCCTGCTGCATCTTCAGCATGGCATCCTGGATCGGCGTAATTTCAAGCACGACCGGGAGGTCCCGAACGAATTCTTCCAGCTTGCGGTCTCGTCCTGCCACGATGTGGGGCAGCATCTTCTTGACGTTGACGACGCCAACCACCCGATCCTTGCTGCCGTCCTCGATGACAGGGTACCGCGTATAGTTGTGCTCATCCAGGATACGGACGATGTCCGGGTATTCCATGCTTTTATCCAGGGTGATCAGATCCGTTCTCGGTACCATAATGTCTTTGGCCACGCGCTCATCAAACGAAAACACGTTTTCCATGTAAGCCAGCTTGGTCCCATTGATCTCGCCGCCCTGAAAGCTCTGCGCCATGACGATGCGCAGTTCCTCCTCCGTATAGGCCTGCTCATGCGGCGCAGGTTTCACGCCGAATGCACGAAGCAGCACGCGCGAGGCTCCATTCAACGCCCAAATGAACGGATACATCAGCTTGCCGAACCAATACAGCGGGGCTGCAAGGAGCAGCGTCGTCTTTTCCGAGAATTGAATAGCCAAGGTCTTGGGCGCCATCTCTCCCACCACGACATGCAAAAAGGTTACGAGAATGAACGCAATGGCGTAAGAGGCAATCGAGGCCGTAGAAGCCGATACGTCAAACCAATCGAATACCGGGTACATAATGCGCTCAACGGCCGGCTTGCCGATGGCCCCGAGCCCCAGCGCCGTCACCGTAATGCCGAGCTGGCAGGCCGAGAGATAGTAATCGAGATCGCCGGCTACCTTTTTGGCAACAACCGCCTTTTTGTTTCCTTCCGTTATCAATTGATCGATCCGCGACATGCGGATTTTAACGACGGCAAACTCGGACGCCACGAAAAAAGCGGTCAACGCAATCAGTATGGCAAGTATGAATAAATTAGTGATGGTAATAATGTCCAATGATTTCCCTCTTCAGAGGGATTCACCTCCAGATTGAATTAAAGGCCATGTGCTTTTGCATCTGAACAGGTCATGTCTCTATACGATATCTCCATGAAAAAGAGGTAGTTCGCAGAAGAGAATTACAACCTAGTTCCGCAATTTGATCCATTTGCAATAACGCCTTCCCAATGTACTACCTCCTCTCCTGGAATCTATTTTTCATGTTTATGAAAAAATTATATCATGATCGCAATCAAACCATCCAGTTGCACGTTATGGTTTGCGGACGAATTCCCACACGAATTCACATAATTCTCACTTGTTTGATGAGGTATATTCCTTGTTGGTGCTAAATATGCCCTGTTATGTATTAAAGTGCCCACCCTATCCGGTGCTCATCCATTCATAACCAATACGGGTTCCGTCTTGAAGGATATGCGCCCGGGTTCGGCTAACATAAAAAACCGCAGGATCGTGATGCTGGATCCTGCGGTTTTGCCACTGCTAATGAACATATTTCGTTATCAATGGAGATCTACGGTTTTGTTTATATCCGAGTCGCCCTTTGGCTCTTGGCCCACCATTTTCTTGAAGAAGGCTATCACCGTTTTCGTTTTGTTTCCGGTTTCCCAATACTCCGCGGTGTCCGTGTCCACCTTGATCAGAATAATGTTGGGATCGTCATAGGACGTCTGCAGAAATTTTTCGTACGCCGCATTCCAGAGCGCCTTTTTCTTCTCCAGATCATTCACGACTTCGGCTTTGCCTCGGATCGATACGTAGGATTTCCCCACATAAGCGACATTCACGTTGGGATTCGCCAGGATTTCTTCGTATTTGCTGGTATCCCGCTTCGTTAAGAACCACAAGTCGCCGTCGAATTCGATATCCTGCGTCTGCATCGGCCTGGCATTGATCCCGCCCTCCGATATCGTGGAGAACATGGCCGTTTCGATATCCTTGATAATCTCCTTCACGGTTTCGACCGCTTCCTGGTTTACAACGGTTCCGTTTGCCATCTCAATCACCCCATCCTTGTATTTATCTCTAATTACACTTCCCATAAATAAGTTAAACGATGAATCATGTAACATTTCGTGTCCATTCGTAACGGTCTTCCTGCGTGGATTCAGGCCGGAACGGAACCGTTCCCTGCGCAGAAAAAGCCGGAACTGCAGGCGCAGTCCGACTTTATCGCACGAAACATTCATTTTTAAAAGGACGGCTTCATATCATCACACCTGAGCTCTGAATTCCAGCGCGTAAACGGATGAAGGCCGCAAGTCGTAACCTTGGCGCCATGCCTCTGCAGGAACCCTGCTTTCCTTGCACATAATATGTTCCGGCTGGAAAACGGAGTTGATGTCATCGTAAGAATCGCCGGTGATTTCGTAAAGGGTCGTTTCCCCGGAAGCCTCGAAGGCTTTCAAATCCAGCACGGCCCTAACCGCCTCCAGGCTTCGATTTACGATCAACACGGTGACGATGCTGCCGTCGTCATTCGTCCCCGCCACGATGTCCAGGTCCGGAAGTGCGTCAAGCGCCAAAGGCGTCTCCTTCCTCGAAGCCACGGAGAAGGTTCCGCATTCCGCTTGGACGGGAAGGACGCGCCGAACGTCCCGATTGGCGTAAAGCTTCAGCACTTCATAGGTCGGCGTCCCGTAGATCGTAAGGGGATGCCCGCTCCAGCCGGGCTGCTTGCCGCAGTATTGGTCCGCATAATAGTCCCCGACGCGTATGCAGCCGCCCAGCCAACCATTTACCAGGTCAGAGAAGCTGCCGATGTGCACCATGTCGCTGCAGCGCATCATTTCATTCAGGTTGGCAGCATTGGCCACCGCGGCTCCCAGCGTGTGCTCATTCGGCAGCCCTTTCCGTACCGTATTCGGATAATACATCGTGTTGTATTCAGTGATCGCCAGCTTGACGTGGCTGTGCTCCGGGCGGGACCGGATCAGCTCCGTCGTCTGCCGGACATGGTGCCGGGTCCACTCGGGATAAGAGGCAATCGCCTTATAGCGATCCTCCGCCGGCGTATCCCGGTTCATGCCGAAAGGGCCGTAGCCGTGATACAAATGCAGCGTCAAATAATCGATGCTCTCGCCGGCCAGGTCCAGCACGGCCTTATTCCAGTTCTGCTCGTAATGACCGCAGGCCAGCAGCACGATGGAAGGGTCCGCCTCCTTCATGGCCTTGGCAAACGATATCGTCCGCTCCGCAAACTGCTCGGCCGTGCAAGTTCCGACCTGCCATTGGCCCCACACTTCGTTGCCGATCTCCCAGTACTTGACGTTATACGGCTCTGGGAAGCCGTTCCGGGCACGTAAAGCCCCCATCGGCGTATCCGCGCCCCCGTTGCAGTATTCGATCCACTGCGCGGCTTCTTCAGGGGTGCCCGATCCGTCGTTCACGCAAATCAGGGGCTCCACCTGCAGCTCTCGGCAAAAGCGGATGAATTCGTCCGTTCCGAAATATTTGCTGGTCCACCCTCCCCAGGCCTCATTGTACATGACCGGCCTTTCCAGGACGGGACCGACGCCATGCTCCCAATGGTAAGCGCTGATGTAATTGCCTGCGAGTCTCATCATGCCCGCATTCAAATCTTTAGTCATCTCGACCACTTCGCGTTTGACCATGGCGATGCTGTCGACGGGCAGAAATGAGACGTGATCGATCCAGAGCATGCCGGTGGACACGTGATCGATCCACCTTGGATGCTCAGCCGGAACATATACCCGGATTTCGGCATCGCTGCAAGCGCGCGATATGGACAGCTGCGCCTCGCAGTGCTGCCAGTTATGGCTGCCAAGCTCCATGCGAAGCCGCCCAAGCGTCTCTTCCGTGCGCCGGTCCACGGCTTCCACCGTCACGTATTGAAGCTCGACGGAGGCCCGGGCGACAAGACGAACCGTATAGTTCATCGGCCCTTTTAATGCCGCTTTCTGCGTTATGCCGGCATAAGCTTCATCATCGCTCAGGATGCGGATGCGCTGGGTTCTCCCCGAATGCCGGGGCGCCGGTGCTTCCATCGCATACTGGGTGTTGCGTCCGTTCGTATACGCGCGCCAGCTTCCCGATACCGGCGTCTTCGTTTCTGCATCGCTCTCAAAATCCATGTCCTTCAGCGGAAACGCGAGCATCGCCTCCATATGGTCCCGGATATCCTCCACAAAATGACCGAACAGATACGGATTAATCTCATGCTCGCTCTTGCGGCTGCAATCAATGGTAATCGTTGCGTTCGTATTCAAGAATATAACCTCCAATGGAATTTTAGGGTGAGCGGTGCGATCATACCGGCATTACCCTTTGATCGAGCCGATCATGACGCCTTTCACGAAATGCCGCTGCACCAAAGGATACATCAGCAGTACAGGCAAACTGGATACGATAATGACCGCGTATTTGATGCTTTCGGCCAGCAGGATGCTTTCTTCCAGTCCCACGCTGCCGTCCACGGCATCCGATTGGCTGATCAGCAAAATTTCGCGCAGCACCAGCTGAAGCGGGTGCAGGTCTTCGTTTCGGATGTATATGAGTGCATTAAAGAACGAATTCCAGTGGCCGACCGCATAGAACAACACCATGACCGCCAGGATCGGCTTCGATAGGGGGAGAATGATGCTAAACAGCAGCCTCCAATTGGAGCAACCGTCGATATGAGCCGCCTCCTGCAGCTCCCAAGGAATGCTCGATTGGAAATACGTCCTCATCACGATCAGATTGTACGTCGCGATCGCCCCGGGTATGATCAGCGCCCACATCGTGTTGACCATTCCCAAATCTTTGACCAACAGATACGTCGGAATCAGCCCGCCGTTGAAGAACATGGTCAGCGTGATCAGCACCATGATCCCGTTGCGTCCGGGAAGGTCGGGTCTCGACAGCGGATAGGCCGCCAATATCGTCATGATGATATTGATCGCCGTGCCGACGGTCGTGTAGAGGATGGTATTGCGATATCCCGTCCAAATCTTGTCGTTGTGCAAAATATTCTCATAGGCATCCAGCGTCACGCCCTTCGGCAGCAGCCAAACTTCGCCGTTCAATACCCGTGCCGGGTCGCTGAACGAAGCGCTGACGATAAACAACAGCGGGTACAGCACGATGACGATAATGATCGCTGCGATCGCATAGATCATAATGTCGAATAGCCGTTCACTCGAGGCACCTTTTACTGTCGATGGCTTGGACATGTCCGTCCCCCCTTTACCATAAGCTCGTCTCCGACGTCTTGCGCGCAATCCGGTTCACAAGCAGGAGCAGCACCAGATTGATGGCGGAATTAAACAGGCCGATTGCAGCCGTGTAGCTGTACTCCCCTTTTAAAATGCCCGTCGTGTAGACAAACGTGGAAATAACGTCGCTTGATTCCAGATTCAAGTTGTTCTGCATCAATAATATTTTCTCGAAGCCCACGTTCATGAAATGGCCGATATCCAAAATAAGCAAAATGATGATGACAGGCGCAATGCCCGGCAAGGAAATATGCCAAATGCGCCGCAGCCTTGAAGCCCCGTCCATCTTCGCCGCCTCGTACAGCTGCGGGTTCACGCCGCTCAGCGCCGCAATGTAGATAATGGACTGCCATCCCATGTTCTGCCATATGTTAGAACCGATAAAGATCGTCTTGAACCACCCCGCTTCCTCCAGAAAGCGGATCGGCGTGCCTCCGAAGGCCTCGATCAACAGGTTGACGGGACCGCTGGTCGGAGACAGGAACACGTTCAGGATGCCGACGATGACGACCACCGAAATAAAATGCGGGATATACGTAATGTTCTGCAGCCATTTGCTGAAGGTCTTGCTGCGAATTTCGCTGATGATTAGGGCCAGCAGGATCGGAATCGGAAAGGCAATCAAGAGCGAGAACAAATTAATGGATAGCGTATTCCACAGCAGCCGCCAGAAATAATACGAGTCGAAGAAGCGTTCGAAGTGTCCGAAGCCCTCCCAGTTGCTGCCGAGAATGCCTTTGGCCGGATTGAAATTTTTAAAGGCAATCTGAAGCCCGTACAACGGACCGTAGTGAAACACCAAATACCAGACGATGGGCAGTAGCAGCATGAGATACAGATCATACCGCTTGGCCATTTGCTTTAAGAGGCGGGGGCCCCGCCTCGAATCGCTTCGAGGCAGAGCCATCGCTTTATCGGCGTTGGCGCTCTTCATGGGCATCCACTCCTTCACGATGATGTGGCAGCTTTATTTCTCCATCTTGTCATAAGCATCCTGATACAATTTCTCCAGTTCGCCGATTTTCATCTTTTGGAGCGTGGATTGGAATTCTCCCCACTTGTCGAAGCTAAGCGCGCCCACAATGAACTTCGTGCTTTGCTCCTCGTAGTATTTGTCGATGTCGTTGCGCAGAATGTTGACCTGCTGCGCGGTTTGCTCATCAAACATCGGGGCGGCGTAACGAACCTTCGGCATGAACGGATCGAGCTGCTGCTGCGCCTCCTGCACCTGCGGCGGGTTGATGAACGAAGCGACCTGTTCGCTGATGATGTGAGGGGCCCCTCCTCCCGCATAAGGCGTGATTTTGGCCTGATTGGTAATATCCTTCAGGAAATCCTCCGTATAGTATGGAATCCCGTCCTTGAGCTCGTAATGCTCCCCTTCCCTGCCGAATCTCAGAAGCGTCGATCCTTCGTCGCTGTAAAAATAATCGATCCAGCGCATCGTGACTTCCGGATACTTGTTGATGGACGTGATGGCAAAGGCACCGAAGTCCCGCGCAATCGGCAAGGCCTGACTTTGCATCCGGTCTCCGTTCGGACCTGCGGGCGGCGCGATTCCGGTATATTGATCCTGAATCGACAAGAAGTTATTGTTGGTTTGGTCAAAGAAGAATCCCGCATTGCCCGACCCTTGCTTGGCCAAATACTGCGCTTCGGTGTGCGAGAAGATCTCGGGGTCCAGCAGCTTTTCCTTATAGAGCTTGTTTAAGTACATAAGCATCTCTTTATTCTTGTCGCTGCCCATCCAGATGCTCACTTTGTCGTTGTCGATATTGATGTTATATCCGAGCTGCGTATCGAGACCGAATGAGCCGCTCATCGCGGCAACGATCGCCAATCCGATACGGGCCGTCATCGGAATTTCATCCTGCTTCCCGTTGCCGTTCGGGTCACTGTCGCGGAAGGCAAGCAGCACCTCATACAGTTCGTCCGTCGTCTCCGGTACCTCCAGATTCAGCTTCTCCAGCCACATCTGGTTGATCCATTTCTTATCCGTCCGCGCCGCGCCCAGCGTCACAATGCCCGGAACCGCATAGATATGTCCCTCCGGCGTCGTGATGCCCGCGCGGATTTCAGGATATTCCTCCATCAATTTCTTCAGGTTCGGCGCGTATTCGTCGATGAGGCCTTCCAGCGGGATCAATTGGCCTGCCGATCCGTAGCGAACGGCCTCGAGCGGCGACAGACCGGAGCGGAACAAGGCATCAGGCAGCTCGTTGGAAGCAAACAGCAGGTTTTTCTTCTCCTGGAAGCCGTCCGTCGGCGCTTCGATGAATTCCACCTTGACGTTGCTCAATTTCTCGTAATCCTGGAACACCGGCATTTCCTTGAACGGACCGTTCACGGGCGCAATCCGGGTGAACATTTTCAGTTCCACCGCTTGATCGACGATCGGAAACCCCGTGGTATGTACGACATTCTCCGCAGCTTCGGGTGCGGCTTCCTTCTTCGATCCTCCATCGGAACTGCATCCGGCCAGCATCAAGCTGGAAACGATCATGGAGATGACCGCGTTTCTTCCCCATCGTTTAAGCATGTATCAGCTACCCCCATATCTCTTAATCACCAACCCCTTTTGTAAGCGTTTACTGTTGGTGTGTGCTTATTATAATTCACGCGCCCCGACGGCCCGTTACAAAAATTTGACTATTTACTCCACATATTTTACGGTTTATAACAAGGCGGCTTTCGAGTCCGTTTTCCTGCCCATCCGAATACTTGGTTTTATCCTTATCCTCTTCCCAGGCGGTTCAAATACTCCTGCGGGGTCAGGCCCGTCATTTCCTTGAATACCTTGAAAAAATAATTATGGGTCGTAAACCCCACCTGCCCGCTGATTTCCTTGATCGAATATTTGCCGCTTTCCAGCAGCTTGCGCCCCGCATCGATCCGAACCCGATTCAGGTACTCCGAGAACGTCCGCTGCGTCTCTTCCTTGAATATTCGGCTCAAATAGGAAGAGTTCAGGCCGATGGCGCCCGCGGCAAGCTCCAGCGTCACATAACCCGGGTACCGCTCCAGAATAAAGTGTATGGCCTGCGTGACATGCCGGGAATAAGGCCCTCCCGCCCGGTGCTGCTTCAGCAGTCCGAGCAAGCCTGCATAGAAGGATTGCAGCCACTGCACCAGCTCCCCGACGCTGCCGATCCTTCCGAGCTCGCTTCGGGACGGGAGCTTTACCTTGGCGTCTTCCGTCCCTGGCATCCAGGTTTTCAAAGCCTTGTCCCCGGTTTGCATGAGCTCGCTGACCATCATCTGGACCGTATGCGAATGGATCGGCAGATGGTGGATGGAAGCAAAAACAGAATCGATTAAACCGTGCACGCCTTCGATGTCCAGTCGTTCAATCGAAAGCAGCAGCTGTTTGTGCTCCTCGATCGTTAGAGACACCCGCTGGTGGTATTCATCGGCAAGCCCGCCGGCCCGACCCGGCATCCTGAGGGTCGCGCTGCTGCCGGACGGCTCCGAGCGGGAAGCGTCGAGTAGCCGTTCGGCGGAGCCGTAGCTTGTGCCGAGCTGGGTCAGGCTGGTGCACACATGTCCGACGGCGCTGACGCATTTTAAATTGAGGAACAGCTCAAGCGCATGCTGAAGCTTCCTCATCTGTCCGTCGATTTCGCTCTTTATAGCATGTTCGCTCCGTTCCTTAAACGCAAACACGATCATGAAGCGTCCATCCTCCACATAAGCTGCCGTCCGCTCCCGGATATCGCCAAGGCTCTGCTGCATCATATCGACCACCTGCTGAACCAGCCGATTCGTCTGCACGTCGCTATACGACTCCGTCAGCAGCAGGAACGGAACAATCTGCAGGGCCGCGGCCGCATAGCTTGACGCACCGGTGTACAGGCCGTTTTCTCGCGGAAACGCCTCAACCTCCAGGGTGGCCTCCTTCCGTCCCCTGACCAGATGCACGATATAGTCGCGGATGTGCACGGGATGTATCCGCTCGGTCTTAACCTTGCGGGCCTCGCTCTCTTCCGGCAGCCGATCCGCCTGGCGCAATTCAAGGACCGCTTTGTTAAGCAGGGCAGCAAGCGTCGCACCGTCCAGCCGATGCTTCAATAAATAATCGATGGAGCCGTTCTTCAGGCACTCCCGCACGTAGTCATAATCATCAAAGCTGCTGAGCATGATCGTCTGAATGGACGGAAACCGTGCCTTAATCGCCCGATTGAGCTCCACGCCGTTCATTTCCGGCATATTCACGTCTATAATCGCGATATGCGGAGGAGACTGCTCGATCATCGCGAGCGCCATGATGCCGTTATGCGCTTGGCCGCATAATTCGAATCCGTGCTCATTCCAGTCCAATAACGTTCGCAGATCATGCCGCACCAGCGGTTCGTCGTCAACAAGCAGCACTTGAAACATGGCTTTATATCACCTCTTGTCGGGATTTATCCTTATTCTCCACTATGTTCGGAAGCCGAATCTCGGCCTTCGTATATAAACCCGGCTCACTGTACAATTTGACGCCGTAGCCATCGCCGTACATGTGAACGATCCGCTCATGCACATTGCGTACCCCCATGCCGCTGAAGCGGGACGTGTTTCCGTTCTTGCCCGTCTCCCCCAACAGTTGTTCCTGCTGCCCCGCCGTCATCCCCTTGCCATTGTCGATCACTTCAATCTTGAGGTCGCTTCCCTCTTCACATACGCGTATCAGCACGAGTCCCTCCTGCTCCAGCGGTCCGATGCCATGAATGATGGCATTTTCCACGAGGGGCTGCAGCATCAGCTTCAGGACCCGGCATTCCAGCAAAGCATCGTCCTCCACCTGGGTGACCATCCGGATCGGCTCCATATACCTGTACTTCACGATGGAGATATAGCGTTCTACATAATCCAGCTCCTCTTGCACCGTTAAAAATTCGCTCGAATTGCCCAAAACGCCGCGCATGAGCTCAATCAACGATCCGGACACCTCTTCGATATTCGGCACGCCGTTCATCTTGGCCAAATACTTGATGGTATTCAGCGAATTGTATAAAAAATGAGGATGAATCTGCGCCTGTAGCGCCGTTAATTCGGCCTCCCGCTTCTCTTTCTCGCTGACCCGGATCCCTTCCAGCAGCCGCTTCAAATCCTCCACCATGCTGATGAAGACGCGGTACAGCTGTCCGGTCTCGTCCTCGCTTTTGATTTCCTTTTTCGGAAACGTCAGATTCCCTTCCTTCACAAACATCATCAGGGATTTCAATCGCCGGATGTTGAGGGTGATTCGGGAAGATACCTGCAGCGAAGCGATCAGGACAACGATAAACACGATGATGGATACCTCCGCCAACAGTTTGCGGAGCCTTGCCGATTCGCTCAGCAGCGAGTCCATTGGTATCAGGGCCAGGGTGCTCCATCCCGTATACCCGGATTGACGGCTCACAACGATATAATCTCGGCCGTCTATGCTTTGCTTGATGGCATCCCCATTCCCTGCAAGGTCCTGATGAATGCGGAGAATCTTATCGAACGACGGGGCGAAGGCTGGCGCCGATTCGGCTTCATAGACGAAACCGCCCTGCTTGTCCAGCACATAAATCATGCTGTCGGTGGTCGGCTTCACGCCGTATGTTTTTTGGATAAAATCATAATTCAAATCCACCATGACCACTCCGATCGTTTCGCGGTTATATCGAATCTCCCGGCCGATCGTGATGGCATCCGATACGCCCGACTGCTTGAAATAGGCATGGCGCGATCCGTTGTGGAGCATGTAATCCATCATGGGGCTGCCCAAAACCGTCTTGTCCAGCCAAGGACCGCCCGAGAAATACACCTTCCCGTTCAAACCGACCACCGCAATTCGCGAAATATAGGGCTTGTAATCGATCAGAACGGAGAGAAACTCGTCGATCCGCTTCTGTTCCTGAAACCATTCATAACTAATCTCTTCATGGGGGCTCAGCAGCGTGTCGATCACCGTGTTTTTGTTGGTCACCACGACGGTGTTCAGCCGGTCGATTTCCTCCAGCATCATATTCAGCGATTCATCCGCCTGCCGGATGCTGTCCGAAACCGAGGTGACGGCATTTTGCATGATCGTCTCGCGCATGCTCATATACACGATGACCGTAATGGAGACGATGGACACGAGCGTAACCGCACTGAACGCAATGAAGATTTTCCCTTGAATGCTACGTCTGGGCGATAGCCATCTTTGAATCGTAGAGAGCTTCATGGCGAGTGTCTCCTTTTTTAGGTTCAGTAGAACCGGGCCGTAACCGTTTTCAAAAGTATATAACGCTTCCAGAAATCAGCATGGATTTTCACGCATCGTTATGGGCGGCACCTTGAAGTAAATCTTGAACGCCCGGGTGAATGAATACAAATTGGGATAGCCCAGGGACAGGGCAATCTCGGTGATCGTGGCGTCCGTTTCCGCTAGTAACCGTTTGGCCTTTTCCATTCGGATGCGCTGAAGGTACTTCAGGGGGGGCATTCCGACCTGACTCGCGAACATATTGGAGAAGTACGAGCGGTGCACCCCCGCGAATTCGGCAACCTGCTGAACGGATATCCCCTCGGTAGCATGCAATTCCATGTAATCCAAACACTCGTGAATCCATCCCGCAAGCTCCGTCGGCTCTGCGGAAGCCGCATCGGGAACCATGCCCGCGAGCAGACCATAAACCAAGCCTTGCAGTTCCAGCGATACCGACGGCTTCCAGCGCTCGACGCCGGCCAAGGCATCAATCACGCGTTCGGCGGACTCTTCGACCCGGGAGGATATCATTTGTCTGCCGAACGGGCTTTCCGGCACCAAGCCGGCCAGCTCGAGCAGCGGCCCCACCCTGTTTCCGTCCAATGCCAGCCAGCTCATCCGGAGCGGTGCATCCGAGGGAAGCAGGTGATAGTAATAGGTCCGGCCCGGAAACAGGCAGAACAGGTCATTCTTCTGCAGATCCACTCGTTTGCCGTCAAACTCCAGCCGCACCGTTCCCTCATGCACGAAGTGCAGACTGTAACACTCGATCCGTTTTGGCCCGACCCTGTAATTGGGCTTGGCTAAACTTCGCCCCGCCCGGACGGGCCAGATCTGTGCTTCTTTATCCAAATATCCCGGCGTATAGTAGATAAACTCGGCATACTCGTATTCGTACTCCTGCAACTCGACTTCCCCCTCTTCCCTTCATTCTTTCATCAGGATAACAAAATGACAACAAAAATATAACACGGTGCTATTTTGATAACCCCTATTTTTCAATATCATCATACTAGGAGGGGATTACACTTGTCGAGAAGACCTAACATTTTGCTAATCACTAGCGATCAGCAGCATTGGAATACGATCGGCGCGTTTCAGCCTGAAATCTCTACGCCGAACCTGGACCGCCTCGCGCGTCAAGGTACGACGTTCGAACGGGCGTACTGTCCCAATCCGACCTGCACGCCGAGCCGGGCTTCCATCATTACGGGGCAGTACCCGAGTCAGCATGGAGCCTGGACCTTGGGGACTAAGCTGCTGGAAGACCGCCATACCGTCGGCGAAAGCTTCCAAGAAGCCGGATACCGGACAGCGCTGGTGGGAAAGGCACATTTTCAGCCGTTAACATCCACGGAAGACTACCCGTCCGTCGAAGCATACCCGATCCTTCAGGATTTGGCGTATTGGCGAGATTTTCACGGTCCTTTTTACGGATTCGATCACGTCGAGCTGGCGCGCAACCATACGAACGAGGCCCATGTCGGACAACATTATGCCCTATGGCTCGAGGAGCAAGGATGTGCCAATTGGCGGGATTACTTCCTGCCGCCTACGGGAACCATGGATCCTACCCAAACATACACATGGCCCATCCCGGAAAAATACCACTACAATACCTGGATCGCCGAGCGGACCCACACGCTTTTGGACCAGTACAAGAAGGCGGAAGAGCCATTCTTTTTGTGGGCAAGCTTCTTCGACCCGCACCCGGAATATTTGGTGCCGGAGCCTTGGGATTCGATGTATGATCCGGAGAAACTCACGATCCCGTCCCTGACGCCCGGAGAGCATGACCGGAATCCGCCGCATTTCGGATTGACTCAGGAAGAGGAGCCCGATTTTTCGCATCTTGCTGAGACCGGGTTCGGCATTCACGGTTACCGTTCCCATCACTATTACGAATACGGCTCGAAATCCAGGTTAACGGAATACGACAAGAAAAAGCTGGTCGCCGTGTATTACGGCATGATCAGCATGATGGATAAATATATCGGCAAAATACTCGATAGACTGGACGAACTGGGACTGTCGGAGAATACGATCGTTGTCTTCACCACCGATCACGGACATTTCTTCGGCCAGCACGGCCTTCAAGCCAAGGGCGGGTTCCATTACGAGGATTTGATCAAGCTTCCGTTCATTGTGCGTTATCCGGGGCAGGTGCCCGCTGGGAAAAGGTCGAATGCGATACAGTCTCTGGTCGATCTGGCCCCGACCTTCCTATCCTTCTGCGGCATACCGGTCCCGCACTTGATGACGGGCATCGACCAAAAGGACGTGTGGCTCGGAGCTGTCGATACCGCAAGGCAGCACGCCCTCTGCGAATTCCGGCATGAGCCTTCAACGATTCATCAAAAAACGTACATCGAGCAGCGTTATAAAATCACCGTTTATTACAATCAAACCTACGGCGAGCTGTTTGACCTTGAGGCAGATCCCGGAGAACTGCACAATTTGTGGGACGAACCGGGATATGAGCAGCTGAAGGCGGAGCTGCTGCTTAAATATATCTGGGCCGAGCTTGGCAAGGAGCCGATGCCGATGCCGAGAATCCATCACGCCTAATGCAGAAGCTAAACGCGTACATGAACCGGGCGAAAGAACAAATAACGCTTCTGGCCCGGCTATTCTGGACCTTCTTTCGCATCGGCCCTTCCACCTTCGGAGGCGGATACGCGATGCTGCCCATGATTGAGCGCGAAGTGGTGAGCAAGAAAAAATGGGTGAACGAGGAGGAAATCGGCGAGCTGATCTCGCTTGCCGGTTCCGCTCCCGGCGGCGTCGGCGTGAATGCCGCCGCCATGATCGGGCATCGCCAAGCCGGCTTGGCCGGGGCCGTTTCGGCCGTGCTGGGCGTGACATGCCCCACATTTATCATCGTGCTCCTGATCAGCACGGCTGCGGTGTTTTTCCGGGATCAGCCCAAGGTTGAAGCGGCTTTAAAGGGGATGCACGGCGCCATCATCGCGCTGATCGCGGTGGCTGCTTACCGGATGGCCAAATATGCCGTCTTTGATGCCACCACAACGATCACCGCCCTTGCCACCGTATCCGTGATGCTGTTCACCGGCCTCCATCCCCTCTATCTGATTGCGCTTAGCCTGCTCGGCGGCATGGCCGTCATCCAGATCAAAATACGGCTGGGACTTCGAGCGGATACCGAGAAGAAGGCTGCGGCCGACAGCTGCCCGGAATTGGAATATTACATTTGAGCGAAACGAATCGGGGCGAAGGAAATGTATTGGGACTTGTTCATGATATTCATTGGCGTAGGCCTTGTGTCTTTTGGCGGCGGATATGCGGTTATCCCGGTCATTCAGAAGGAGATCACGGAAAAAGGGCTGCTGACCGCAGCGGAATTCCAGCAGACCGTGGCGCTGGCCGGCATGGCACCCGGGTCGATCGCCACCAATGCCGCCACGCTGATCGGCTATCAGACCGCCGGCTATGCCGGGGCCGTCGTCTCGACCGCCGGCATCATCCTGCCGTCGCTGGTCGTCATCGTGATGCTCTCCGCCTTCTTCTACCGCATGCGGGGGAATCCATGGGTGAAATCTTCGTTATACGGCTTGCGTCCGGTCACGACCGGACTCATCGTCTATGCGGCCATTCATTTTGGTTATCCCGATGAGGGCGACGGGGTATTAAGCGGACTCATTCCCACGCTGCTGATTTGCGGAGCTTGTTTATTTCTCCTGCTCAAATACAAACTCCACCCGTTGTTGATTCTCCTTATGGCCGGCGCTGCCGGCGTCGTTTTATTCTAACGCGGTAAGGTGAGGCGGGAAGCTTCAGTCGGCTCCAACAGCATCCCAATATGGTTCTTTTGTACATCGCGTGCGCGGGTCCCTCCCTGAGGGCTTGGTGCGTGGTCCGGGGCATGCATGGATGGCTGGCTGCGGGTGTATGAGTGGTTACAGGGATGGCTTTCCCAAAGAAACGAATAACAAGCCGGAACCTTTATACGGTCCGGCTTGTTATTCGTTTCTTATTTATGGCGCCAACCGTTCCGAAATGCGTTTGGCCATCCACTCGTTTACGTCCCAGAGATCCGCGACGGGAGCCCCTGTGAAAGGGAGGGTGTGCATGTACCCGGCCGGACCAAATTCAGGCGTTATGCTGGTGTGACTGAACCCTTGCTCTCTTCGGTATTGGACAATGCGTGACCACCAGGCTTCAAAGACTGTCAGCTCCCGGCCGTATTCAGGCGCCCCGGGATGGGGAACCTGCGGGCCCTGAGCGTAGCCTACGCGCGCGTGAATATGGACGGTCCGGCGTATGGCGGCTTCCATGTCTTCCGCATAGTCCTCCAGCAAGGACTCGGTCACGCAGCACCAATGGCTGAAATCGGCCGTAATGCTCAGCTCCGGGAACTCCTCCAGCAAGGTGCGCGTCGTCCACGGCGTGAACATCGCCCGCGACCGGTGGGTTTCGTGCCCGATGGTGATGCCGACCTCCTGCTCTATTTTCAGCGCAGCCTCGAAAAAACGCAGCTGCTCCTCGATCTTCATGCCATCCCGGGCGCTATGGGACACGATCAGCTTCGGGCCGAAGGCTGCGGCCCGGTGCGCCTGCTCGGCAAAGGTGTCTTGATGGGGCACGGATGTAGTCACCTGGGCAATGTAATGAAGCTGAAATTCCTCCAGCAAATCCTTAAATTCGGCTTCCAGATTCGCCGGCGGCAGCGGAGCTTCAATTCCCGTGTAACCGGCCTGTGTAGCCCTCGTCAATTGGTCCCTGCAGCTTCCCTCCATGCCCCACAGGGCCTTATACAGCTGAATGTTCAATTCGTGCACGCTCCTTTATCCCCATCCGGGTTATTCGTTGACGAATTTCGTTCCGGCGATGTTCTTTCCACGGGCCAGCCACACCTTAAAACCGGGATTCTTATCCGGATAAACCAGCGCGTCCGTCGAGAAATACCGCATGGTGTACCCGCAGCGCCGGTACGGGCTTGTATTCGGCGCCGCGCCATGGATGATGCGCGAATCGTGAAGCGAGCATTCCCCTAGCTCCAGTTCGAAATAAACCGCCCTAGACTCGTCAACCGAGCCGGTCTTGATTTGGGTGTCGAACAAATTCGTTGTCCCGTCCACCTCCTCATAGTCCGAGAACCCGCTATGATGCGTGCCTGGAATGACGCGCATGCATCCATTTTCCTTCCAGCTGCGGTCGATTGCCAGCCATACGGTGATAATCTTGTCGAAGCTGCTTAATCTTCCGTTCCAGTAGGCCGAATCCTCATGCCAAGGCGTAGCGCGTCCGATATGCGGATCTTTGCAGATAAAATGGCTCGACCACAGCCCGATATTCGGTCCGATGATCGGTTCGACCAGATCAAGCACCTCATCGGCCAACAGGAAATCCAGCAGCCTTTCGTCACGGAAATGCGGCGTATCCAGTTCGTCCGATAGCTTGCTGCCCTTCTCCTCGAGCTGTTCTTCAAAGATGGAGGTCAGTACCTGCATTTTTTCGGCGCTAAAGAGCGGTTTCCGGTATAGGTAATACCCGTTCTCCTTATAAAACTCAACTTCCTGCTTCGAAAGCGCTTGCGTTGTCATCATCATAACCTCCAGTCAAGTAAGGATTTCACCAACTGAGGCCATTATATCCCGGACGGTGACAGCCATACTGCGCATTCGTTAGGAAAAATACTGCATATCTTCGGCTATCCCTGCATGATGGCGGTACTGCCTGGGGGACATCCCTTTTCGCTGACGAAACACCCTCTCGAAATGCCCTAACGTATTGAAGCCGGAGGCGTAACAAATTTCGGTGACGGGCAGCGAGGAAGCCCGAAGCAGCGATTCGGCAAATTGCATTCTGACATTTTGCAGGTAACGCTGAAAAGACTGTCCCACGGACTTCGAGAAACACTCGCTGAAATACGTAGCCGAGTATTGGGCCTGTGCGGCCGCATCTTCCAATCTCAAATCTTCCCGGAAGTGGTGGTGAATGTAGATCAAGGCCCTTTGCAGGTTTACGTTGAGCTGCCGATTCCCGGTCCCGTTCGTGGGCAAAGCGCAGTTTGCGGTACTGCCCCGATTCAGATCCACCAACAGCCGCTGAAGCGTAGCCCGAATCGCGATCTCGCTGCCTTCGCGCGAAGCTCCGGTTTCTTCCCTCATCCGTTCATAATCGGCGAATATCTGCCGGTGCTGCATCTCCTCGAGCTGTGCATGCAGCACCAGCTTGCCTCCGAACAACCAGTGATACAGGTTATCGTCCATCATGGCCTCGGTAAAAATGACATTGTATATTTCGAGAGGCTTGTCTTCCTTGGACACCAGCTCATGGAAGTCGGCCGGCGTCAGCAGGAAGAGGGTTCCGGAAGACAGCGGATACGCGGAGCCGTTGAGCCTATGCTCCCCTTCTCCCCCAACTACATAACTCAGCTCGTAAAATTCATGCCAATGCAGCGGAATCGTCCCCGGATGAATGCCGTGAAATACTTGAACAGGCGCGCGAGGCTGCAATCGGTAATTCTCATTGGTTAGCCTGGGAGGCTGTTTGGTTTCCACTTGTGACGCTCCTTTTCGCTTTTCAATTCACTAAAATCTCACGCCGTGGACGGTCAGGTCGGTACAGGCTAGAGCTCTCTCCGAGCCATGTTCTGCCGGTGCGATTCGGCCAGCCGAGCAAAGTACCGAATGGCAAAATCCCGGAACAGCACCGCCGTCTGCATAAGGTATCGGTCCTTGGGCCAAGACAAGGAAATCGAGCGCTTGCACCAGCTTTCTTCGAGCCTCAGCTGGACGACATCGGGCCCGGTTGATCCGCCCCATGTCACGACCGGCAGGAAGGCGACGCCCTGACCCGCTCGAATGAGACCGCGGACGGTGGCGGGGTCGTCGCTCTCGAATCGGATGCGGGGGGTAAAGCCGGCAAGGCGGCAGAACGCATCGGTCGTTTCACGCAGCGATTTGCCCGGAGGCAGCGTAATGAAGCTCTCTTCCTTAAGCTCCCGCAAGCTGACCCGATCTCGATCCGCAAGCGGATGGTCAGCGGGTACCGCAACCACGATCTCCTCTTCGAGCAAGCACACCGAGGTCGTTCCCTTCGGCGGCTCTGCGCCATCGGACAGGCATAAATCGAAGCTCGGCATCCCTACGGATGACAAAACATGCTGCTGCAATTGGAACTCGGCATTCGGGCATTCTTTGCGAAAATCAGCCAATAGATCCGGCAGCAAATGCGAGGAGACGCGCACATCGAGCGTGATGGCGGCGGAGGTGCTGCCGCTGGCATCCTGCAGCTGCAGCTTTCCGTCCTCCAGCGCCTGCAGCGCAATATCCACTTGATGGAGAAACAGCTTGCCATGCTCGTTCAGACGTATGGATTTGCGTTCCCGCTCGAACAGCTTGGTTCCCAGCTCGGTTTCTAGCGATGCGATCATTTTGCTTAATGCCGGCTGCGATATATGAAGGCTATGGGCTGCTTTCGTCATGTGCTGCATTCGGGCAGCAGTCTGAAAATACTTTAATTGCAACAGTTCCATCTCATTCCAACTTTCTTTGATACATAACTCATCAGTTATCATTTATATAATCTAATATATATTAGGGCTCATCATAGAAACAAGATATAATAATCTCATCTTGTAAGGATAGGAGACGGTCGACTTGATCGTGCAAACATTATCAGGCACAGTGGAAGGCGCCGATTTAAACGGCGTGCATGTATTCCGGGGCATCCCCTATGCTGCCGCACCTGTAGGCAATCGCAGATTCAAGCCTCCGGCCCCTCCGCTCGCTTGGACGGGCGTAAGGCCGTGCAAGCAATTCGGGCCGATCGCCCCCCAGCAGCATCAGCCGAACGGGAACGTGCCCGGGCTTGTTCAGTCCGAGGATTGCCTAAACTTAAATGTGTGGACAACGGGCGTCAGCGAGAAATTAAAACCGGTCATGGTTTATATCCATGGCGGCGGGTTCGTGTCGGGAAACGGAGCGGATTGCGATGGATCCCGCTACGCAGCAGAGGATGGGATCGTCTACGTATCGATCAATTACCGGATTGGTGCATTAGGTTTTTTGTATTTGGGAGACCTGCTCGGCAACGAGTATGAAACCTCCGGAAACTATGGCATGCTTGATATCATAGCTGCCCTCCGATGGGTTCGGTTGAATATTGCCGTATTTGGCGGCGACCCGTCGCGGGTAACCGTCATCGGCAATTCTGCCGGGGCCAAATGTACCGCCACCCTCTACGTGATGGAAGCGGCACAGGGCTTATTTCACCGGGCCATTGCCCAAAGCGGCGCAACGCAGTCGATACGGGATTGCCAAACCGCCAATGTCACGACTCTTAGGCTGCTTGAAGAGCTGGGGTTACCGCAAGCACAGGCGCATCAGCTGCTTGAACTTCCTGCGGAGAGAATCATCGAAGCGCAGTCGGCGATCGGCTCCGACACCTCGCGCAGCCTGCATATGTTCGGCCCGGTTGCCGACGGCCATGTCATTCCGTTGGATCCACTGGCGAGTCTAGCCGGGAACGCCGGCCTTCCGCCGCTGCTGATCGGCACGAATGAGAATGAAGCGGCTATTTTTATCCATAACGATCCGGCGCTTCAGTCCCCGGCTTTCGAGACGCTCGAACGATTCTTCGGAGAGAATGCCGCTGTGGCGTGGAATGCTTATGCTTGTTATGAGCAATCGATGGCATCGGGTGAAGCGTGGAGCAAAGCATTGACCGAACATCTCTA
Organism: Paenibacillus sp. HGF5; assembly: GCF_000204455.1. Lineage (NCBI taxonomy): Bacteria > Bacillati > Bacillota > Bacilli > Caryophanales > Paenibacillaceae > Paenibacillus > Paenibacillus sp. HGF5. The sequence goes on from NZ_AEXS01000033.1 coordinate 24,468, forward strand.
TACGATCGGAGCGATGCAGTTTGCAGAAGCCGTGGCATCGTCAGGAACTCCTGTATGGATGTATCGGCTCCAATGCGGCGGCTCGCTCGGCGCGATACACGGGTATGAAGGCAGTATCATCGGCGCGGCATTCAACCGAAATGCGATGCCCGCTGAATGGCACTCCAATGAGGATCCCTATTCCGTAGCCGCCGAGAGCTATGCGCTGGCACGCGCCATGCGGGAAGCATGGGTCGCATTCGTACAAAGCGGAGAGCCGAATATTCGTGCGCTGCCGGCTTGGCCCGTCTATGGGAGCGGGCACCCCACCATGGTACTGGACCGAAACAGCTGCGTTCGAGAGGACCTGCCGGTTCCGGCCGGAATCGGCGTGCCCCATCAGGTTTGGAGGATGGCCTGATGTTGTTGATCCAAATCGCCCTCGTTATGGTGCTGCTCGGACTACTCCTCGGTTTCGTGGGCGCAGGCGGATCGGGTTTTATTATTTCCATCCTGACGGTCGTATTCGGTTATCCCATCCATACCGCGCTGGGTACCGCACTGGCAGCGATGTTCTTCTCGTCGCTTTCCGGTTCGGTCAGTCATTATCGTGAAGGGAATATGGTGCTGAGAACGGGTGCCGTCGTCGGCTTAGCCGGTGCGGCAGGGGCGTGGGTCAGCTCAGGCTGGTCCTCGCTGATTCCCGAGGATCAACTGGGCTTTATGACATCCGGGATGCTCTTCGCCTCCGGACTGGCCTTATGGTTCAGGATGTTGTACGTCTCTCGGCGGTCCCAGGCTTCCGAGGTCTCGGCTCCACCGATTGTCCAGGGTTTCCGGTACTGGCTGCAGGCGCTGCTCATCGGACTGATCACCGGTGCCTTATCGGGTTTGTTCGGAATCGGCTCCACCCCGTTCATCCAGATCGGGCTCATGCTTGTCCTCGGCATGTCGCTGCGCTTTGCTGCCGGTACGACCATGCTGGTCATTATGCCGATTGCGCTGGCCGGAGGCGCCGGATACTTCTCCATCGGATACCTGGATGTTCAACTGCTCGCCGCCGTTGTGGTCGGGACGATGTCCGGGTCGTACGTCGGAGCAAAATTTACGAAGCGCGTACCCGTTGTCTGGCTGAAAACCTGCATGGTCCTTACCCCGATGATCGGCGCTGCCATATTGCTGCTGTAGGGGCTGCTGGAACTGCTTCTAGTTATGTAATAAAATACGGAAACAACAAAAAACCTTCCAATGATCGTCATTCGATCATTGGAAGGTTTTCGCTTTTTGAATGTTAGAAACGAGTCATAATTCGCAAGCGATGGCTTTTATCTATTTACGAACAACGGTATAGCCTTTATCCTCAAGCAGCTTCACGATGCCATGCTCACCCAGATAGTGGGCTGCGCCAACCACGATGAAGTACTCTTCTTTTTTGCCGTTCTTCAGGTATCCGTCGATTTTCTCGGCCATGCCGATGTTTCGGTCAATCAGCATCGCTTTGTTGTATTCCTCATCAGCGGCCATGCTGTTGGTGAACTCCAGCAGCGCCTCATCATTACCCGTCTTCCACATTTCAGCCAATTGCTCCACACCGTCATCCAGGACGTCGAAATTATCCAAGGCGATGTTGAGATTCTTTTCTTGCAGCTCTTTGGAGAAGCCATTAAACATGCCGAGCTGCAATTCATAGGATTCAAGCTCGATTACCGGAATTTTGCGCTCGATCGCTTTCTGGACGAAATACAGATCGATTCCAGCAGCGGCTTCGTATCCAGCCTTCACCGCTTTCAAGCTGCTGATCGTGGTTTCCACTACCCAAGGCTTGAATACATCCAAGGCATTCGGCTTCATACCGCTCTCCGTCAGGATTTTGCCTAGCTTGGCGTACGTCTCGCTGGACACATGATCCTTGAGCGTTGTTCCATCCTTATACATGCCCATATCCATGATCAACTGCTGCTGCGCTTCGTCAGCTGCTTTGCTGACATCAACCTCGACACCGAGATAGTCTGCTTCGGCAAAGGCTTCCTCAAATTCTGGACGCAGCGGGTAGAAGCTGTCATCCGCGATATGCATAGAGCCCACCAGGTACACAGTATTCCCGTTGCTCTCTACTTCCCATATAAACCCGCGGCCGCCGGTCTGCGCGGTTTCCGTCGCCTTGGAAACTAGCAGAACGGTACGGGTTGCTGCATTCCATTTGACCTCATAGCCGGCTGCGTCCCCGACAACCCGAATGGGCGCATAAGTTACGCCATTGATTCGTTTCAGTTTGCCTTTTAAGGTAATGGTCTTACCGTCCACCACCGCAGTAATGGTATCATCTGCAGCCCCCGTCAGCTTCACGTCCAGAGCCTGGAGCGTGCTTCTAAGCGGAACAAGCGTCGTGCCTTTTTCTATAACCGGTGTACCAAGCGAATATTCGACAACTTGGTTATTCACTTTCACAGCCGGCTGCTGCGGCGCTGCCATGGCAGGCACTGACGTGGCAAGCAATCCCGCCGAAATCGTGAGAGACAAGAGCATGCGTTTCCAATTTTTCATGTATGTAAACTCCTTTATTTTGGTGTAGTCTGGTGCGATAAAGAATAGCCGTGCAGCACGAGATTCATTTTATGGGGTTATGTCCGCCATACCGACGTCGGTATGGCGCCCCCGTTAACTCTACTTTTTTGTTCCAGCAGCCCAAACACTACTTGCATTGCTTTACATCTTGTATGCTTTCATTGCTTTTCGAAGCTCCTTGAACGTAGGGCGTTTACCGTACATCAGGACGCCGGTGCGATAGATTTTCGCAGCCAGCCAGCCGAAGACGAGAATGGCCACGACCAGGATCGCCAGCGAGAGAAGAATCTCCCATACGGTAATGTCGCCTAGTCCGATCCGTACCAGAATCGTGGTCGGCGAGATGAACGGAATGTACGAGGACACCTTCATCAGCATCGAGTTTGGAGCGCTCAGGCTAAAGATCGCGATATAGAACGCCACCAGCGACAGCATCGTAATCGGCATGACCGCCTGCCCTAAATCCTCGGTACGGCTGACGATCGAACCAATGGCCGCATAAAGCATCGCATACAAGAAATAGCCAAGGATGTAGAAGATTAAACCGAACACCAGCAGCATCGGATCGATCGCGCTCAGGTCGAGATTCATCTCCTTCAATGTATCCAGGTTGTGCGGAAGCATCAGGTTCACGGCGGCCACGATGCCGAATGCGGCGATCTGCGACAGTCCCAGCAGGAACATGCCGATGACCTTGCCAAACATTTGGCTCAGCGGAGATACGCTTGTAATCAAGATCTCCATAATGCGGGAGCTCTTCTCTGTCGTCACTTCGGATGCGATCATGTTGCCCGTACCCATCAAGGTGAAGAAGAACAGAATAATCAGAGCGTAAACCACAATGTAGTTGATAACCTCGGAAGCCCCTTCCTTCTCATCCGAAGCCCCGTCTGCATTGCCTGATGGATTCGTGCTAATGCTGCGGGCGTCAATCTGAACCGGCGTATTCAGTTCATTGATTTGGGCATCGGACAAATTGAGTCCTTCTACGATGCTGCGCGTCTTTGCCACCTGCAGCGCTGCTTGCAGATTGGATTGCAGTTCCGGGCTCATGGCCTCGTCTTCGGAGCTGTAGACCACGGTTGGGAATGTATTGCCTTCCTGCGCTTCAAATTTCAAATAACCTTCGATTACGCCGTCTTTAATGTCTTGATTCAGGGCAGCTTCATCTGTCGTTTCGTATTTGACGAATTCGTAGGAATTAGCCGGTAAGCTGCTCCAAGTTGTCTCCAATTGTTCGGCAAGCGTTTGTTCTTGTCCATATACCAGCCCGATGCGGGTGGTCTCGTCGGATCCAGCCTTATCCCCCGTAAACATTTGGATCAGAAAAGGAAGATTGATCCCGATCGTAATAATGAGTGCAAATATCAAGGTTGAAACGAGAAACGACTTCGTTCTTACTTTATTCATGAACGTAAATCGGATAACGGTCCACATATTATTCATTGGATTCACCTACCGCCTTTATGAAGATTTGATTGAGTGTCGGCTCCTTCACTTCAAACCGATGGATTGTGCTTTGCGACATGGCCGTATTCAAAATGTTCTGCGCTGCATCAACCTGACTGATCCGGATGGAGTAGCCGTCCTCTGTGCGCTCCACCGCCGTTACGCCAGGCAGGGCTTCAAGCCCCCGAACTTCACCGGACGTACCGAGCACCACCTCTTCACGAGGATACTTGGATTTGATATCCTTCAAATTCCCTTTTACCACCGTATTGGAGCGATGGAGAATCGTAATGTTTTTGCACAGTTCCTCAACGTGTTCCATCCGGTGAGTGGAGAACAGAATGCTCGTTCCTTTGTCTCGGAGTTCTTTTACCGTTGATTTCAGAAGTTCGACGTTAACCGGATCCAGTCCGCTGAAGGCTTCGTCGAGAATGAGAATTTGCGGGTCATGGACAACCGCTGCGATAAAGCCCATTTTTTGCTGATTGCCCTTGGACAGCTCTTCGATCTTCTTGTCGTAATAGTCGGGAACTTCAAACCGTTCCAGCCAGTACTTCAAACTCTTGTCGGCGTCTTTTGGAGACATGCCCCGCAGCTGAGCCAAGTAGGAAATTTGCTCGCTGACCTTCACTTTCGGGTATAACCCGCGTTCTTCCGGCAAGTACCCCATAATGTGGCGAAGTTCCTTGTTGTAAGGCTTTCCGTTGTACAGGATCGTACCGTCATCCGGGTAGATCAGTCCAAGCACCATCCGCATGGTGGTGGTTTTGCCGGCGCCGTTCGCCCCGAGCAGCCCGTAGATTTCACCTTCCTCAACCTGAAGCGAAATCCGGTTTACTGCCGTTTTGTCTGCATAAATCTTAACTACATTGTCTAATTGCAATCGTTGCATCTTTTAAAAACCCCTCTCTATCCTAGTTCTGCACATTGGCAGGCATGTTTCCGTCAATCCATAATCGAAGCACTTCATCCAGCTCCAGGGAACGGGTCTGAATAAACGGGATGCCTGCAGACTGCAAGATCCTCTCCACTTCCAAGCATTCCGTCGTTATAAAAGAAATCGTGCTCGCTGTCTCTTGCTTAAAGCTCAGAATACCCGGCAGTTCCTCTACAATGGCGGCATCTCCCTGAATCCAGCATTCCCTCCAGTTGTCCAGCAGCGAATCCTTCTCCACCATGCCGAGCATCTTCCCATGATGGATGAGAATAACATAATCGGCCAGGCGCCGGATTTCATCCACCACATGGGTGGAGAGCACGATGGTTGTATCCATGGACTTCATCACTTTGTGCAGCTGATCGATCATCAGCTTCCAGGCGAAGGGATCCAGACCCGAGGAAGGTTCATCCAGCAGCAGGAACTTGGGCCTTGGCGCCAGAGCAGCGGCAATCTCGAACTTGCGGCGTTCCCCCTTGGACATCTTGCGCAGTTTGACGCCCCGCGGGACATCGAACCGGGATAGAAGCTCATCGAAAAAATAACCGTCCCAATCGTCATACCAGGATGCGCGAAAGCTGGCCGCTTCATCCACCGTCATATGCTGTTCTTCTATGCTTAGCTGTTCAGGAACGAATCCCATCTGTTTACGGATCGAGACCGGAAGCTCTCCTCGGTAAGACTCGCCGAACCAGGTGATTTCGCCTTCGTCCGGAAACACGGTCTGCATCATCATATTCAGCAGCGTGCTTTTTCCCGAGCCGTTAGGCCCCACCAGGGCAACGATATATCCTTGGGGAATCGATAATTGTATCGGGCCTATGGTTTTCGTTCTTCGCCGTTTAATGACATTACGAAATTCAATAACATGCGGTTCCATGGAATGTTAGCGACCTCCTTTGGCATCATATTTTTCCCGGACAACTTCCATGAACATCTCTTTCATCTCTTCTTCATTGAATTGAACGGCAAGCCCTTTATCTACAGCATCCCTTAATGCCTCAATGACCGCATCGCGTTTATATTGTTCTCGGGCCTGGTCGCCGACGCCTGCAACGAAAGTTCCGGTACCTTGCCTCGTTCGCAGCAGCCCTTCATTCTCAAGATCCTGATACACCCTGCGCACCGTAATGACGCTACACTTCAGATCTCCGGCAAATTCCCTAATGGATGGCAATAACGTTCCCTCCTCGATTTGACCGCTAATAATGAGCGAGCGCAGCTGTGTTTCAATCTGGTGATATAAAGGCTCTGCGCTATTTTCATTGATCTGTATCAGAAGTCGCACCTTTTACCACCTCGCTTTTCTTTTGTACATAAGCCCGTGCCATTGCATGCCATACGGATTCATCTTAAGGTCCTTCATGATAAATCCCTGGTCTGCTGCCGCGTGTAGGTTAACTTGCTCATGAGCAGCATGGACGCCAATCCCGCAATCAGCGCACCCCACATCACCGGAGATAACAGGCCCCATTGCATGGCGGCGTTTGCTGAGAATTCGAATATGCTGTAACCCAGCAGGCTCAGTACAGCGACCGATCCCGCAATGAAAAAATTCAAAATAACGGTATTCCTTAGATACACCTTGCCGCTGCTCATACTTTCCCAGTAAATATAAGGTCCCGTTAATAAAAATCCAACCCCGACCCATGTCAGCATAAAGGCGATATAGCTTGGAATATCCATCACGCTTCTTAGGTGATTGCCTATAGCGTAGATGATTCCGTAAAACACGATGCTGTTGATGGCAAAAGCGATCAGGGAATTAATGATCCGGCTAACAAAAATAGCGGAAGCCGGCACCGGTATGCTCCGGTAGAAGTACAGCATTCGGGTGTATGAATCCTCGTTCAAATATTTGAAGGACTTTCTGTTAAATAAAAATCCTACAAAAGGAGCAAAAAGCACCATGATAAAATCGACAAACGGGTTATTGTATTCGTCTAGATGCTCGAACTGAACGTTTATGACGACGCTCGTGGCAAACCCCATGTACAGCATGAACAGTATCGTCCATATGATTTGGAGCTTATCGCTTGCGAAGTCTTTCTTCACGATCTTCATCGCATTATGGAAAACCTGTTGCAATGCGTCTCACCCTTTCATTCCTTCATACATTCATTTCGTTCTATCATCACAGTCTGAGTTACACTGTGCTTAGTGTGATTACTGTGCTCACTGTGTATATCTTTATACACAGTATATAGTGTGCATATAAACAGTGTCAATAGAAGTTGTAAAATTTTATAATTTCCTGGTTTCAACAGCGACCGGAACGGGTTCACTCCCCGTCCTGCCCACACAGTACACCCGGTTGAGATAACCACGGGTGTTCCTTCCCTGCGGCGGCTCACTCAACAGTATCCCTGCTCAAGGGGAGTGCAGCCGTGGAGGAGACCTGGCGTTCGCCTTTGAAACCGGGAAACTACCACCTCCTCTAATCCCAGTTTCCTGGTTTCAACAGCGACCGGAACGGATACACTCCCCCTCTTCTGCCATCAACATCCTTGAATAAGCCGCCCCTCAAACAAAAAAACACCCGCCAGATTTCTCTGACGGGTGTTCTCCTCCATTACATTCCAAATATGACTTTCCATACAGGCTGGGTATGTCCGCCCGGGTACAACAGGTACAGCAAGGTATACACAGCTACGCCGGTAATGGCCGTAAAGAACCAGATGATCGACGTAACCTTGCCCCACTTGCGGTGCGTGGAGAATTTCTCCTTGAAGCCGAGGACCAGCGTCGTGATCCCGAACACAGCGGCTACGGTAGCCAGTACAATGTGGAAGATCAGGAATACCTGGTAATACGGCTTCAGGTCATCAGGTCCGCCCCATGACGTGTTACCGATGAATACGGTGCGCGAAGAATAGATGATAAAGAAGATGACGGCTGCGATGGCCGCCCAGATCATCACTTTCTTGTGGGCCTCGCGCTTCCCTTTAATGATAAGTCCCCAGCCAATCGCCACCAGAACGGCGCTGATGACGATGAACGTTGTACTGACCGTGGGAAATATAAAAAACCAATCCATATGGATCCCCCTTCAATAAATCCTGTTACGCCTGATTGAGTTTGCCTGGAGGAATCTCGCCAGGCAAAGGATCGTCTTCCTGATTTTCTCGTTTGTACCAGTGAAAGAACACATAGGCCAGCATCGAAGCAAAAATGATTTCCTGGAAAAACTTCATGATGATCCCGCCCACCCGCTGGTCAATCGCGGGCTCCAGGTAGCCGAAGAACTCCGGCCCGCCGAACTGGCTGAGCAACGCGGTGGTATCGCCGGCAACGCAATAGCCCATCGCCTTCGCCCATACCACTGGATCGCTATAAGTTGCGTACATCGGTTCGCTTGAGAAAATAATGAGCCCGCATGCCGGTGTCAGCAAGACCATGTTGAGAAAGATGTATCCCATCTTCATAAGCCCTGACGAATTGTCCTTCTCCGGAATCGGTTTAATGATGGCCCACCACATCAGCAGCGAGGCGATAAACAGGATCAGGTAATACAGACGGTGCACCCAGAAGTTTAACATGACAAAGTCATGGATGACCGGGATGTGGTAAAACGAAAACAAGCCGTTAAACAGAACCGCGGCAACAATCGGACGCGCAAGGAAACCGAGCTTCTTAAACGGATTGACCTTGTCGAAGGCGCGCCACATCCAAACAGGAATACCCAGAATCAAGAGCGGCACTGCCATTAGATAGGACATGGCCATACTGACCATATGAAACGAGAACATTGTATGCCCGAGCAGTTCAATAGGTCCACCCTGTGCGAGATAGAACGTTAGCATCCCGCCTACAAACAGTGTTTTCCTTCCTGCGGAAACCGGAGCACTCCCTTCAAAGCGACTGCTTAGCGGCCCGGTCAACAGGAAGTAGCCTGCCGTAACGAGCAGCATAAATGCCAGGAACAAGGGACTCCATTTATCTGCAAAACTAAAATATTCTAAGCCCAGCATGCAAAAACCTCCCCTAAACGGGTTAAATTCTGTCGAAATTGTGACACCTTCCTACGACTTAAAAAAAGAGGGGGCTGAAGTAGCCCACCTCTTTTTCATTTTACCACCAAACCCAGAACAGTGCCATGACAATACAGGTACTAGCTACGAAGAAGCCGCCAATCATGAACAGGATTGGCATCAGATGCCCTTTGTCCTTCAAGTGCATCCAGTAACCCATTTGCACGAACACCTGCAACACAGCCATAACCAGCAAAAGGATGATCGTAAATGCTGTGTTGATGCCACCGGCTGCGACAGCCGCAAAAGCAATCGCAGTCAAGACGATGGAGAAAATAAAGACGACAATGTGTTTCTCAGGACCTTCCACACGATGGCGGTGTTTCACTGTAGGCCCCTCATTGGATTGTTGATTCGCAGTCATTCCTTAGCCCACCTTTCCAAGAAGGTATACGACCGAGAAGATGAACACCCATACAACGTCGATAAAGTGCCAGTACATAGCAGACACATAAACCTTAGGTGCTGTAACCACGGTTAACCCTTTTCTGTACAGCTGAGCAATCAACAGGCTGATCCACACGACCCCGAAAGCAACGTGGGCGCCGTGGAAGCCAACCAGCGTATAGAATGCAGACGAGAATGCACTCGTCTTCATGTTAAACGATTCATGCACAACATATTCATAGAATTCATAAATCTCAAGGCCAAGGAATCCAAGACCCAGGACAACGGTCACGATCAGCCACAGCTTCAGCTTCTCGATATTATGACGGTGCAGCGCCTGAATGGCGAACACGCTGGTCAAGGAACTGACAAGCAATATCAGCGTTGCTGCTGCCGTGATCGGAAGCGAAAACAGCTCAGCAGCAGTTGGACCTTCGTTGTTCTGGCCGCGAAGCGCCAGGAACGTTGCAAACAACGTACCGAAGAGCACGGCCTCTCCACCGAGGAAGAGCCAGAAACCAAGAACCTTATTACGGCCTTCGAGTGTTGCCTTCTCGGGCTCGTGAGGAAGTTCGCCGTTTACATGTTCAGCGTGACTCATGCTTTACCCTCCCCTTCCAGTTCTTCAACTTCGATGTGATATCCATGATCATCGTACAGGGAACGAGCGATCATTGCCGCGAACGTAATCAGAAGACCAACAATCAGAACGATATATTTATTGAAGATTAAGCTCATGAACGAATTCGAGAAGTCTTCCGTGCTAAACATGAAACCAAGACCCGCGATAAACAGACCCAGTGACATCACAAACGGAAGGATGCTTGGCGAAGGCATGTGGATCGGACCAACCGGCTCGGATGGTGTCATCTCTTTATTGCCTGCCATCTTCTCTTTCCAGTAAGCGTCAATGCCGCGAACGAGCGGAATTTGCTTAAAGTTGTACTCTGGCGGTGGAGACGGAATGCTCCACTCGAGCGTGCGTCCATCTTCCCATGGATCCGCTGCAACGCCAACCGGTTTTCTTGTAGTGACGGCAATGTTAGCCAAGAAGAGCAATACGCCGATCCCCATCAAGATTGCACCGATGGTACTGATGAAGTTAAGCTCGTCGAAATTCTGGTTCGGCAAGTACGAGACAATCCGCCGCTGCATACCTAGCAATCCAAGGAAATGCTGTACGAAGAATGTCATGTGGAAGCCGATTGCGAACAACCAGAACGTCCATTTGCCCAGCGTTTCGTTCAGCATACGGCCGAACATTTTTGGCCACCAGTAGTGAAGGCCGGCGAACAGACCGAATACCAGACCGCCAACGATAACGTAGTGGAAGTGAGCTACAACAAAGTATGTGTCATGGAACTGGAAGTCTGCAGGAGCAGAAGCCAGCATGACGCCGGTAACCCCACCCATTACGAACGTCGGTACGAAACCGATCGCAAACAGGTTTGCACTGGTGAAGCGGATTTGGCCGCCCCACATCGTGAAGAGCCAGTTAAAGATTTTGATACCGGTAGGAACGGCGATCAGCATCGTTGCGATGGAGAAGAGCGCATTCGCTACAGGTCCAAGACCTGTCGTAAACATATGGTGAGCCCAAACCATGAAGCCCAAGAAGGCGATCAGGATGGTTGCAAATACCATGGAGCTGTATCCGAACAAACGTTTACGGGAGAATGTAGGGATAACTTCTGAGATAATACCGAACGCCGGCAAAATCAGAATGTAAACTTCAGGGTGTCCGAAAATCCAGAAAATATGCTGCCACAATACAGGGCTTCCGCCTGCCGCAACATCAAAGAAATTGGCACCGAGCAAACGGTCAAAGCTGAGCAATACTAGACCTACCGTAATGGCAGGGAATGCGAACAGAATCATGGCCGAAGTGATGAACGCCGTCCATGTAAACATCGGCATTCTCATGAAGGACATGCCAGGCGCACGCATCGTAATGATGGTAGCCAGGAAGTTGATACCACCGATCAACGTACCGAGACCTGCAATCTGAAGTCCTATCGTGTAAAAGTCTACGCCGTGCGTGGACGAATAGTCGTTGGTGGAGAGCGGCGTATAGGACGTCCAGCCCGCATCAGGCGCGCCGCCCATAATCCAGCTCAGGTTAAGTAAAAGTCCACCGAACAAGAACGTCCAAAATCCGAGCGAGTTCAGAAACGGAAACGCGACGTCGCGTGCGCCGATCTGAAGCGGGATGACCGCGTTCATCAAGGCGAAGATAACTGGCATAACGCCAAGGAAGATCATCGTCGTTCCGTGCATTGTAATCAATTCGTTAAATACTTGAGCCGATACCAGATCGTTCATCGGCTTGATCAGCTGCAAGCGAATCAGAATCGCTTCGATACCGCCTATCCCGAAGAAGAAACCACCCGCGATCAGGTATAATATACCGATTTTCTTGTGGTCGACGGTTGTCAGCCAATCCATGATCCCCGTGTAGCGTTTGACGCTATGGCTAGAAGCATGAGCGTGAGCCAAGGTTTGTACCCCCTTTTAAAGTTCTTGCTGTATTAATAATCCAACTTATAATTGGCCAAGTAATCGGCAATCTGCTCGATTTCTTCGTCACTGAAGCCGAGATCCTTCGGATTAGGCATCGTGTTGCCAGGTTTTACAGCCTGAGGCTCCATCAGCCATTCCACCAGGTTGTCTTTCGTCGGCTTAGTGCCTGGTTTGCCGCTTATGTCGTTCAGCAAGATACTCGCAATCGTCTCACGGGATCCAATGCCGGTCAGGTTAGGACCCATCGCTCCGCCTTGGTCGCCCACAGCGTGGCAGGAAAGACAGTTGGTCTTGAATTTCTCGGCGAGTGCCGCATCCGCAGGAAGCACGGCTGGCTCTTTGAATGCCGCCACCCATTTGTCAAATGCCGCATCGTCAACCGCTTTCACCCGGAATTCCATGAAACCGTGAGAAGGACCGCACAACTCCGCGCATTTACCAATGTATGTATCCGCTTTGTCAGCAACCAGAGTCATGTAGTTAACGCTGCCTTCCGTGTTTGTATCCATCTTGCCGCCGAGCGATGGTACCCAGAAGGAGTGAAGCACATCATTCGTTTTTAATTGGAATGCAATTTTCTTGCCTACGGGAACAACCAGCTCTTGAGCCGTTCTTACGCCGTAGTCTGGATAATTGAACTCCCACCAGAACTGGTGAGAAGTAACTTCCACCTTAACTGCATCTGGATTGTTCCAGTCGTTCTCTCCGTAAGCAAATACCTTTTGAATAGTAGGAACTGCAAGCACGAGCACCAAGAGCAGCGGAATCGCCGTCCAAATGATCTCAAGCTTATGGTTACCTTCCACTTGCTCAGGAATTTCATCTTGTCCCTTTTTTCTACGGAATTTAACAAGCACGTATGCGGCAATTCCAAATACCACAACCATTACGACGATCATAATCGAAATGGAGAGCTTAATTAAATCCAGTTGACCTTGTGCTACCGGACCTTGTGGTCTTAAGACCGACAAATCCTCTCGGCCGCAGCCGGATAACACCAAAGCAAACATGGCCATCAAAGGAAGAAGACGCTTTACAGCCTGCCACCGTTTCATCATTGATCTACCCCACTTTTCCGATTTTCGTAGACTACCATCCGGCGCAAACAGCGGTAATCTACCTGCACAATCACGGATGAAGTAATCCTGTCAATTAAAGCAATCACTTATTAAATATAAGTTCATGGGTTGCTTTTGTCAATCATTCACAGGGAGTTCACAAATTGTTCGAAAAGTCGTCAAAGTCGCGCCATTACTGATTTTGCAATCGCTTTCAAAGCGTACCTTCCACCCCGCGCCCCCTCATTCGACATTCTTCACATCCCGTCAACGACAGCCTTCATAGCTATATATACAGTCATTTCCGCCTTTTTGAATCTGTATGCAGCCCTTCCCCCTGTCAACCAGGACAAACATGATGAAGGAGGTGTTCCTCGAAAGCCGCAACCGGCCCTGCAAAGAATGCCTCCTATTATTATGGTATATTTTTCGGCATCTTAATCCGTCAGAATAACAGCATCTCCACGCGTAATGGCAATCGTATGCTCATACTGGACGCCCACCGATCCATCCGCGCTGGAGATGGTCCAGCCGTCATCCCCCCAGAACACCGCTCCTGAAGGGCCCAGGGTGAATACCGGTTCGATGGTAATGACCATGCCTGCTTTGAGTTTGAGGCCCCTTCCGGGATTTCCATAGTTCGGCACATCGGGCGGCTCGTGGATGGCGCGGCCGATGCCATGACCGACAAGCGGTTTGACGATCCCATAGCCTTCTCTCTCAGCGACCCTTTCGATCGCATGGCCGACGTCACCCAAGGTTGCGCCATGCCGCGCGGCCTCGATCCCTTTAAACAGCGCTTCGTGCGTATGCTTCATAAGCTGCCTTACTTCCGGGGAAACCTGATCCACCGCGTAAGTCCAGCCGGAGTCGGCCAGCCAGCCGTCCTTGTTCACCACCATATCAATGGTGACGACATCCCCGGATTGCAGCGGCCGCTGGTCGGGAAATCCATGGCACACCACCTCGTTGACCGATGCGCAAGTCGCGTAAGGAAAACCTTTGTATCCTTTTTGCTCGGGGAAGGCCCCGTTCCTCTCCAGAAACTTCTCGACCCTGGCATCGATCTCGCTGGTCGTGATCCCCGGTTCGATGACTTTCGCTATTTCACGGTGACAGGCGGCCAATATGCGCCCCGCCTCGCGGATATGTCCGATCTCTTCCTTCCGTCTAAGCTGTATCCTCACATCTGCCCACTCCCTTATATCCTTATCGGATCGATTGCTAACAATATATGTAGGGACCGATGCAAAATGCCCCGAGAAGCAGACTTTCCGCGTAATAGGAAGACACCATGATTGAAAAAACGGCTAAACGCAAAAAAACCGCTTTCGGGACATTTGTCCCAAAAACGGTTTAACCATAGGCGCTAAAATGGTTCATGTCATTAGTCGTTAACAAGGTGAAGATGCGATGCGTGTCTGTGATATTTCTATAGACCAGGTGCTGTTACAGGTTACGAAACGGAGGAATTCAGCTTGCCAAGTTCATGCTCAACAACAAGAGTAAGCTCTTCTTCGTAGCCCCCCATAATATGGTACTTCCGGACATACTCCTTTACAAATTTTTTCGGATCTTTAGGCCGGAAAATTCGTGTCATTTCCCGCAGACTTTCCTTAACCTCATTGTGACCTTTCGTTGCCATGATGGATCCCTCCCAAAACGTGTGGAATAAATTACTCCGTTTAAAGAGAATGCCGAAAAGATCTACCTCATTAAGTTGAAGCCATATTGCAGTTCTTACGGTGACCATTAGGTTGATATTCAGCAACTTACCAATGCACCTGACACTATACATACCCTAACAGCATGCAACTGAATCATTAATATATTATATCATATTCCTCTGTTTGTTTCATCTTTCCCAAAAATTGTTTTTCTGTACTATGTTTTTTCGCAGCGTCATCGGTTGCGCACAGAATTGGTTAAGATACTTTTGAACGATCCTGCCGGCTGCAAGCGGCGAATGCCGTCACCGGAATCAAAGATTTGAGAAGATGAGATACAAGGAGGCCATTATATCATGGTGAAGTCACAGACTATCCTGCATTCCCCCGTTGCCTCAAGCCCGCCTATTCCCGTTGCGGAGCCTGAAGACGCAGGCCTTCGGCGCGACGTGCTCGATCGGGTAGACCTGATCATACAGAAGCAATATCCGAAAATGCGGAGCTTTCTCCTCCTTCATGCCGGCAAACTTATCTACGAACGCTATTACGGCGGCCACGGCATATCCTCGCTGAATGATTTAAGGTCAGCCACCAAGAGCTTTACGTCTGCGCTTTGCGGCATCGCCCTCTCACGCGGCGAGCTGCCTGACCTGAAAGCCTCCGTGACCGATATCTTTCAGCGTTACGTTCCCCAGCGAGCTCATCCGTTATTGCGCAACGTGTCCCTTCATCATCTGCTGACGATGACCTCGGGCTTTGCGTGGCAAACCGGTAAAAAGCTCGGGGAACCGCTCATCCACCGTTTCCATCGCAACCGGAAATGGACGAGCTTCGCCCTATCCCTCCCTGTCGTCGAACAGGAAATGGGCCGATTCCAATACCGGAGCACCGATTCCCACCTGCTCTCCGTTGCGGTTAGCGAGGCCACGGGAATGGACGCCTACACCTATGCCCGGCAATATCTGTTCGAGCCGCTCGGCATTCGCCATGCCGCCTGGTCCCCGAGCCCCGAGGGCCACAGCATGGGTCATATCGGCCTGTATCTTACCTCCCGCGACATGGCCAAATTCGGTCAATGCTGCCTGGACGGGGGACAGTGGCAAGGCAAGCCCGTTATTCCTGAAACCTGGCTTAAGCAAGCGCTCGCTCCGCAGGTGAAAGGCTATCCCGCTTTCGGCGATTACGGGTTCCAATGGTGGACCGGCATTCAGAACGGATCGGTTTATGCGCTCGCCCACGGCCATGGAGGACAGCAAATCTACCTTTTTCCCCAGTTGGATGCGGTCGTCGTATTTACGGCCGACAGCAAGGTCAGCCGCTGGAAGAATCCGCGGGTACTGCTGGAACGCCACATCCTTGATACCCTGAAATCCGCAGCGGCTTCCGCCGAATAGCTGGCAATTCGCAAACCTCTTCTTTCTTCGCAAGAAAGCGTTTGTGCCTTTTCCAAGCCTATTCACTGGCTAACATGCAAATTTCGGCGGATAGTCCCCCCTCTTTCTGGTTACTTTATGCCATATGAATCATTTCTTAAAATCAAGCTGAGAGGAGCATGCGACATGTCCGGTAAAGACAAGAATCTTCACCCGATTTCGAGAGAAGGGGTGGACGTGGACGGAACGTACACGAATGAATGGGGACGGGAGGAATACCTGAAGCGAGGAGAGGAATTCCCGTTCGATCCGCAGATGGGCTCCACGGAGTGGCGGCTGGCGGAGTATGATTTCGACAACCACCATCAAGGCAGAACAGACGAGCGTCTGGTTCCGAAAGAAAAAGGTCCGGATAAACAGGTGAATGCCGAATCTCCGCTCCGCCATGACGTGGAAGTAGATTAAAGCCCTTGCATATCGGCAGCGAAGAGATGATTCATCAGACCTGCTAATAAAAGGGTGATTTGATATGCGAAAATCGAAGCGGCTTCTGCTGTGGCTGATCCCGATCGCCATCGCGGCAGCCTTATGGCTCATAGC
>NZ_AEXS01000032.1:0-39941 GCF_000204455.1 Paenibacillus sp. HGF5
AATCCGGCGGAGCCGTTTATTTCTGAGGTGTACTCGCAAAAAGGACAACAGCTAGGCAATATTATTAACGATGCCCGCATTAAATTCATCGTCGGCCAAATCGACGAGCAAGGCTGGCGCGATGCAATTGAATTGTGGAAAAAATCAGGCGGGGACGATTACGTTAAGGAAATCAACGAGCTGTACGCAGCATCCAAATCCTAGGTGAAGTCATTCTAAGCAGTTTCGTTCAGAGGAAAAAGAGGCCTGGTGCCTCTTTTTTCTCTATAAAAAATTATCTTTCCAGGGCCCTAGCAAAGTGAATGTATCCGATAAGCAGCCAAGACACACCTTATGGTTTTGATTTGGATTCCTCTGTTTTTTGAACAATGTACTCTGAAAATATGCAGGTTTTATGGATAGGACCGCGTTATCCTTATTAAGGAAGTCGTTTTTTCTTTAGTTTTGAATACGCTTACATATCTGAAAGGGCAAAGAACCGCCTGACGAGGAAGGCAAAACTAATTTTAGATATGGTTGGTGAGCAGACGATGAATGGATGGAAGACGTTAATGGCCCGCTTATCCGGCAGATCGAGCAGCTTCTATAGGAAAAGCTTCATCATGTTCTTGTTCGTTGCCGGTATTCCCGGCATCATAACGGGGGTTCTCGTTTATTCGATGGCGGGTGGTAAGCTGGAAAAGGAGCTGTTGAAGCTCCATAATAACCAGATTGAGCAGCGGTCGCAGAACCTGAATAAACAGCTGTCCAATCTCGAAATGATGCTGGCGCATTGGGCATTCGATACGAGCTTCGATTATTCGCTCAGCGATCGAGACTTCGTGCGCGATTTCGAGAAGACCCGCGATATTACGAATACGCTGCTCGTCATGCAGGGCTCCAATACGATGATTCGTAACGTCAGCCTCTATTTGCACGGAAGCCAGCCAGTATTGTTTTATCCGGAATATTCCGCTTTGAATGACGCAAGTGTCATATCGCTATACGACCGTCTGCTCGACGAGGGAAAAACGACGTATTGGACACAGTTAACGCTTGATCCCGATCAGCCGGGAAACGGGAATTGACGTTTGTACATCTTGTTCCCGGCGGCAGCCAAAAACCGATGGGGGCTTTGATCGTTCGATTGGACAACGAACAAGTTTCGGAGGCGCTGCAGACCATTACACCTTATGCCGACGGCGAAAACTTTCTCATGGAGCCGGGCGGAGATATATACGTATCCGCGAACGGGAGCTCGATCGACTCGACGTTTGTAAAGGCAGTCAGAAGCGAGGTCGAGTCGAACGGGAACAAGGAAGGTTCGTTTCTTTATGAATGGAACGACAAAACCTATGCGGTCACGTACGGTTATTTCGCACGAATTATGGATAACTGGCTGTACGTGTCGGCTTCGCCGATCACCAATATTACGGCCCCGGTCGTTTTTATCTCCAAAGTCATTTTGACGGTTAGCTTGAGCGCTCTCTTGCTGGCAATGCTGCTTGCTTGGCTTGCATCGATCCGCATGTACTTGCCCGTCAAACGGTTGATGATGAATTTGCTGCCGAGTGCCTCCTTGGCGGGAGGAGGCCGGGAGGACGAGTTCACGCTAATTGAGCGGCAATGGCAGCATTTAAACAGGGAGAGTCGAGAGCTGAACGCAAAGCTGCTCGAGCAGCTGCCGCACGTGAAGGAAAGCTTTCTCCATCAACTGCTGCAGGGCTATTTGTACGCCTATACGGAGGAGGATCTGCGGTCAAGGATGGAGCGTTATAAATGGCAGGTATGCGGCAAGCAGTTTATCGTGCTGTACGTACAGCTTACCGGAATTGCGAGCATGGAAGGGAAATTCAAGTTTGGCGACGAGGGACTGGTCACCTTTGCGTCCGTCAACATGATCGAAGAGCTGGCGGATTCGTATTTCGAGCAAAGCAGCACGATCAACTTCCATGATCTTGGATCGGGAGTGCTGCTGATCTTGCCGGAAGGGGAGCCATATGCGGAAGCAATCAAATCGTTCAGCGAAGAGCTGGCACAGACGGTTAATCGTTTGCTGAACATGGTGGTGACGGTGGCGATCAGCAGAGGTACCACTCGTGTGAGCGACATCCCGCTCGCATTTGAGGGTGTGAAGCACGCAGCCAGCTTCCGCAAATTCGATAACGACAACCAGATCATCGAAATGGAAGAGCTGAATTTTGAGGATTCGTCCGAATCGCAGTATCCGTTTACGTTGGAAAGAGAAATTCTTCAGGCGCTTCGGACCGGGCAGGAAGCGGACGCCCATGCCTTGCTCGTCGAGTTCCAGAAAGCGCTGTCCGCTAAAGGTGCTAAAGCGATAGACGTTCAGCAGGGAATGCTTCATTTGCTAGGTTCCGTTCAGCATGCGATTCTAGTATCCGGCATTCAGCCGAATCGCCTGTTCAAGGGTGCCAATCTGTATGAGCAGCTTTCCCAGATCAAAGAGCCTGCAGGTGCAAGGGAATGGTTTCAAGTGAAGGTGATCGCACCCTTCATGAAGGAGCTGACGAGCAGGACGGATGGCCAGGTAAAACGGCTGATCGAGCAAGCCATGATTTATTTGCAGCAAAACTATATGCGTGACATTTCGCTCGACAATTGCGCTGAATACATCGGCACGAACCCGTTTTTCCTGAGCAAATCATTCAAACAGGTAACGGGCAAAAACTTTATCGATTATTTGACCGAGCTGCGCATGGATAAAGCGAAGGAGCTTCTTCGGGAATCGGAGATGAAAATTAACACGGTCGCCGAACAAGTCGGATATCGGCACAGCTATTTTAATCGGATCTTTAAAAAGCTCGAGGGCATGACGCCCACCCGTTACCGTGAACTAAGCCGGGCGGAGTAGGAAGTGTATTGCAGAAATAAAATCGTAGGAGCAGCCGGCAGCAGGTTCTTGATACGACCGCTGCCGGCTTTGTTGTAATGAGTAAGGCCGCGAAGCACCAGGGCACTAGAAGAACCCTATCGTGCAATAAAGTGCAATTCTCGCGAAAACATGCAATATAGGCTGGCGGATGTCATCAAGAAAGTGCCATTGCCGGGAAAGCCGCAGCTCTCTACAATGAGGGCGTTGCAGCAAGACGGAAACCAACAAAACGTTTAGGAGATGATTCCATGAACGACACGCGAGTCACACTGCGTTGGTTAAAGGCAGCCGCAGATATTCCGGCTGGGGTGACATGGGGAATGCCGTGGAAGGAGGGAGAGCTTTCGCGGGACGATCGGTTGTCGCTGCACATGGAGGACGGCACCGCCCCCGCACTTCAAAGCTGGCCGACTGCTTATTGGCCGGACGGCAGCGTCAAATGGACGGCGCATGCAGCCGCTTTTCAGGCTGGTGCACCACGGGCATACTCCATCGTGAAGGGAGATCCCGAAATTTTCAAGGCAGCGGCTTCGTTATCCGTACGTGAGACGGAGGATGGCTTTACCATCGACACGGGCGTTCTTTCCTTTCGGGTACCGAAAAAGGGCAACCAAATGATCGCGGATGTTCACCGTAATGGCGTCAGCATCAGCTCCTGCGGCGAGTTGATTGCCATCAAGGAAAGCATAAGCGAGCTGACCGGCAGCCGAACGATCCGGGAAGAACGATATCATTCCCAAATCTACGAGGCGAAGGTGGAGCAGGCAGGTCCGGTACGAGCGGTCGTCAAGCTGACAGGCCGACACCGGGCCGTAAACGGAACCGGTGAATGGCTTCCTTTTTCGCTTCGCCTGTACGCTTACGCCGGTCTGGAGTCGATCCGGATCGTGCATACGTTTTTTTATGACGGCAATCCGAATCAGGATTTCGTGAAGGGACTCGGTATCCGTTTCAGGCTGCCGATGCGTGGGCCGCTGTACAACCGCCACATTCGGTTCGCAGGTGATACCGGTTTTTTAAGCGAATCGCCGAAAACGCTCCATTCGCGGCGCACAAAAGGCAAATATTTGGAGCTGTTCAAGCGTCAGCTCAACGGGGAAACGCTGACCGACGAAGACATGGACGACGAATACTTCATGAGCCTGCTGGGCGACTCCGCATGCTGGGACGGCTTTAAGGCGACACAGTTCTCAGCCGACCATTACTTGATGGCCAAGCGGACCAAGGCAGGCTGCAGCTGGCTCAAAGCCGCCGAAGGCCGCAGATCACGCGGGGTCGCGTACGTCGGCGGACCACGCGGTGGTTTGGCTCTTGCGATCCGTAATTTCTGGCAAAAGCATCCTTCCGGCTTGGAGGCACACGGCCTTACAGAGGACGAGGCGCAGCTGACCGCCTGGTTCTGGTCGCCGGAAGCGCAGGCCATGGACATGCGCCATTACGATACGGATACGCATGTTGAGTCTTCTTACGAAGGCGCAGAAGAATTGCGCGCAACACCTTACGGCGTCGGCAATACGAGCGAGCTGACGATCTGGTGCCGGACGTCGACGCCGTCGCCGTTTGAGTTAGAGGCATATGCGAGCTATAACGAATCGCCGCCGCAGCTTGTATGCGAGCCTACTTATTTACGAAGCCAGGGCGCATTCGGCATCTGGAGCTTGCCGGACCGGGGAACGCCCGCCAAGGCCCGCCTTGAAGAGAAGCTGGACGGCATCATCGCCTTCTATCAACGGGAGGTCGAGCAGCGGCGCTGGTACGGGTTCTGGGATTACGGCGATTTCATGCACAGCTACGATCCGGCCCGTCACGTCTGGAATTACGACCTCGGCGGCTGTGCGTGGCAGAATACCGAGCTGGTTCCGAACATGTGGCTGTGGCTGATGTTTTTGCGCTCCGGACGCGAAGATATTTTCCGGATGGCGGAGGCGATGACACGCCATACGAGCGAAGTCGACGTCTATCATTTCGGTGAATACGCCGGGCTCGGCTCCCGGCATAACGTCGTCCATTGGGGCTGCGGCTGCAAGGAAGCCCGGATCGGCATGGCCGGCCTGCACCGATACTATTATTATTTGACGGGAGACGAGCGGATCGGTGACATGATGGACGAGGCGAAGGACGCTGATTATACGACCGTTCATATCGACCCGATGCGCGCCTATTTTCCGAAGGACGAGCATAAGACACATATCCGGGTCGGTCCGGATTGGGCGGCATTCAGCTCCAACTGGATGACCCGCTGGGAGCGCAAAGAGGATACGTTTTACCGCGACAAACTGCTTGCCGGCATTCAATGCATTAAACAGGCGAATTTCGGTCTGATCTCCGGTCCGACTTACGGTTATGACCCGAATACCGGCTTGCTCACGTCGATGGGCGACGACAATTGGGGCCGCCATCTGGCGTTATGCATGGGCGCGCCGCAGGTGTGGTTCGAGCTGTCCGGCATGCTGAAGGATAAGCAGTGGGATGAAATGATGGCCGATTTCGGTGTTTTCTATAATCTCTCGCAGGAAGAAAAGGATCGGATTACGGGCGGTGCGATCAACACGAAACGGTTTGAGCATCCCGTCCTGACGCTGGCCCTCGTCGCTTACGGCGCTTGGTACCGTAAGGATAAACGTACAGCCGATTTTGCCTGGTCGACGCTGCTGAAGCATCCTTTTGCCACGACCGACCTCAAGAAAGACGGAGCTGATGTTACGTACGTTGACGAGCTGAAGGAGATTGAATGGATGAACACGAACGAGGCGTCGCAATGGTCGCTGAACACGATCATTAGCCTGGAATTGATCCCCGATGCATTGCCTGACCATACAGCCTCCGCCCGCCAGGAAGCTAATGCCTAACGCAGCGCGGTTACCGCTGGTCGCTGGATTGCGATTACCCAGACCTGGGAAGAAAGGAGCATGAATACGATGACAACGGGTCAACCAACCGAAACAGGGGCCATGCATGCTGCTAAAAGCCCGCTTATTCCCGAAAGTTGGCGCGCGATATATGCAAACCCGCTCGCCAAGCCCGAGCATGTCGCGGATTTTCGGATGGAGGGAGAAGCAGCCGTTACGTTTCCTTTAGGACGGATGCGGCTCGAAAGCGTCCGCGACGAGGCGGAGGGACAGCGCGCCAATTTCGTGCTGTGGTGCCCGGAGGATTTTCCGGCGGACGCTGCTATCTCATGGGATTTTTGGCCGGTCCGCGAGCCGGGCCTGGCGATTATGTTTTTTAGCGCAAGCGGCACGGAAGGCAGGGATTTGTTCGATTCTTCAATCAAGCCACGGACAGGAGAATACGACCAGTATCATCACGGCGAAATGAATGCCCTTCATGTTTCTTACTTTCGGAGGAAGTGGGCGGAGGAGCGGAAGTTTCAAACATGCAATTTGCGTAAAAGCTACGGTTTCCAGCTGGTCGCGCAAGGTGCCGACCCGATTCCAAGCGTCATGGACGCTGTCGGACCATACAAGATGCTCATCGTCAAGGACGGCCATCGCATTACGTTTGCCATTAACAGCCTTCCGGTTTTCTCGTGGGAAGACGACGGCGAGACGTACGGGCTTCCGATCGCTGGCGGAAAGCTTGGTTTCCGCCAGATGGCGCCTATGATTGGAGAATATGCGAATTTAACCGTTTATGCCGAAAGCAAACCGTAATTTTCACAGCGATCTCCATCATTGCTGCCAAAGCCACTTGCATCTCAGCAGGGTCTTGGCCAATATTTCCGATCGTAGACGGGTGCTTAATGGATCCGGTGGAACCGCCGTCGTGAACGAGATCGGGGGTTATCTCGGCGTGGATAGGAAATGGGCCCGGAGCTGGGGGTAGGGTCTTGCGCCTTGCCTTACTTTCCGCAGTAATCGAAAAGACCAACACGGAAGAACAGGAAAACGGATACAGGTTCACATTAGGAGGGGTGTCTATTTATGAAAACCGTCCATGAGCAGCACGAATATGAAGCAAAGAAGTTATACGGGGTGCAGCTGGAATATCTGAACCGGGGGTTGGTTGCAGCTGCGACAACGGAAGGAATATTTCTCAGCTGGAGATTGCTCGGGAATGAAGTGACCGGCTATAGCGGTAACGGAATGATCGGCACCCATTTTAACCTGTATCGCAATGGCGCCTGTATCGCAGCTATCCACGACAGTACCAACTATTTGGACCCCGGCGGGACGCTAACATCGGTTTATTATGTTTGTGCGGTTGTGGATGGACGGGAAGTTGACCGTTGTGCCGACGTCACTCCCTGGGTGGGTCCATACTATGATTTACCTTTGCGAAAACCGGCTGACGGAGTCACGCCGACTGGCCAAATCTATACCTACGCGGCAAATGATATGAGCGTCGGGGATGTAGATGGCGACGGTGAATATGAGTACTTTGTGAAATGGGACCCGTCCAATGCAAAGGATGTATCGCATTCCGGCTACACCGGTCCGGTATACATCGACTGCTATAAGCTGGACGGAACGCTGCTCTACCGGATTGAGCTTGGTGTGAACATTCGGGCGGGTGCTCACTATACACAGTTTCTGGTCTATGATTTTGACGGAGACGGGAAAGCCGAGCTGATGTTTAAGACAGCACCCGGTACAAAGGTCATAAGGTACGATCAGGAAGGAAGAGTATCCTCTGAAACCTATATAACCATGCCTCGGGAGGATATAGCTGCCGGGTACAGTCATCAGGACGACTATCGAATGAGCAGTATGGACTACTATAAGCATATTGTCCATATGTTCATGCGCTGGCACTCGCATGAGGAGGTCGTGGCGAAGCGATGGCCCTCCACGCTTGAAGAGTGCTTCGGGATCGAGCGTCGTTACACTTATCCATTGTCAAGGGAGGATGCGGAGCAGCTTGCCGATTACTTCCTCGACGTGTATGCTCCCCGTCGGAGCGGGCGCAACAACTTGAGGTCATTTGAGGGATTCATTCTTGATGGGCCAGAGTATTTAACCGTGTTTCATGGACAAACAGGCGAAGAATTGGAGACGATCCACTATAAACCGGGACGGCATGATGATGGCCTGATGTGGGGGGATTACTCGTGGAATCGCATTGAGCCAGGCAATCGTGTGGATCGATTTCTAGCAGGGGTAGCCTATTTGGACGGTAAACAACCGTTTGCGATCTTTGCTCGCGGCTATTATACTCGAGCTGCTGTTGCAGCCTACGCTTGGGATGGAACACGCTTGAAGGAGAGCTGGTTCGTTGACAGCGGCTGGGTTTCGATGAATAATCCTTTTCATGATACGCTTCGTCAGGAAGACGGCCGAAATGAGAATTTTGGCAGCCTCGCTAAACAAGGGGCGCATTCCTTAAGCATTGCAGATGTGGATGGAGACGGCTGCCACGAAATTATTTACGGAGCCGCTACCATTGACCATGACGGATCCATTTTATACAGCTCCCGGGGCATAATGCCACCGGAAAGCAAGGCACCTGGTAAAATCGCCAAGCTTGGTCATGGCGACGCCCTTCATGTAGCGAACGTTGATCCAGACCGGCAGGGATTGGAGATTTTCATGGTGCATGAAAGCGGCGACTCGGGACCTTACGGATACACGCTGCGTGATGCGGCTACCGGCGAGGTATTGTACGGCGGCTTCGCAATCGATGACGTGGGGCGCGGGATGATCGGACAGGTTGATCCGACCCATAGGGGACTACAAATATGGTGCAGCGAGGGTTATGAAAGCGATGAAGCCTTCGGTTTGAGGACATGTAAAGGAGACCAAATTGCAAAACAGATTCCGGGCACGAACATGAGTATCAAGTGGTCGGCCAACATGACAACCCAGATCATTAACGGCAGCTTTGACGAGCCTGTTACGATCGACGATTGGAAACAAGGCAGGCTGCTTACAGCAGAAGGTACGGTTTCCAATAACGGAACGAAGGGAAATCCTTGCCTTGTCGCTGACGTTTTCGGAGATTGGAGAGAAGAGCTGCTGGTCCGAACAACGGATAGCTTGGCGATTCGGATCTACCTGAGCACCGAGGTAACAGACCGCAAATTGTATACGTTAATGCATGATGCGCAGTACAGAACCGGTATCGCATGGCAGAATGTCGTATATAACCAGCCCTGCTACGCAAGCTTTTATTTTGCATCCGACATCGATTGGGCGAAGGTTCCAATCCCAAGTTTATATCTACCCCGTGTATGCGAACGTAATTGCAACTAACGACCCGTGAGGGTCATCCATGTTTGTTGATGTAAATGCTTTGGTTCGTATAGCTAGAAGGTAGACGATTCGATCACTGAAACCAGGTTATCCGTCTGCTGGCTCAGCTCATATCCAAATACGGAAAGTTGCAGAAGTATGCCTGCAGTGGAGCATATACGCAAAGGAGGAAAGAGGATGTCGAACATTTTGATGTGCTTTCCGGAAGGGCGGCACAAAGCGTTAACGATGAGTTACGACGACGGCCGCTTCGCCGATCGGCGGCTGGTAGACATATTTAACCGGTATGGGCTTAAAGGATCTTTTCATATCAATTCCGGACTACTCGGAACGCCGGATAGGGTGGGTGCAGATGAGGTCAAAACGCTCTATGATGGTCATGAGGTGTCGGCGCATACACTGACCCATCCGACGATCGCTCGCTGCCCGAACGAGCAAATCGTGCACGAAATCATGGAAGATCGGCGTCATCTGGAACGTATCGTGGGCTATGCGGTGCGAGGGATGTCGTATCCGAACGGCTCTTACAATCGCAGAATCAAAGAGATGCTGCCGGGTCTCGGCATAGAATATGCAAGAGTCGTTGCCGGTTCAGGGCAATTCGGAATGCCGGACGATTTTCTGGAATGGCAGCCGACATGCCATCATAATCGTGAGCTGATGAAGCATGCGGAAACCTTCGTCAGCTTGCACAAAAAACAATACCTATATCTGATGTACGTATGGGGCCACAGCTACGAATTCGATAATGATAACAATTGGGGGCTTATGGAACAGTTCGGCACCTATATGGGAGGCCATCCGGATATTTGGTATTGTACAAACATTGAGTTTGTTGATTACGCCAAGGCATTCGAAGGACTGAAGTTTGCAGCTGACTTGGATTTCGTCTACAACCCTTCAGCGTTAAGCGTTTGGTTGAACGTGGACGGAGAGATCGTCGAAGTGAAAGGCGGCAAGCAAATCAAGTTGTAATGAGAAGAGAGGAATGGAGGGATATCGGATGAACCAAGTGATGACAAAAGAACCTTTGCTCATCGGCATGCTGGATATACGGGCGGCAGGTCCACGCTGTAAAATGCTGCTCGGCGACTTAAACGGAGATGGCCGGATGGAGATGCTGCTCGTGCAGCCCGACAACCGCCAGGACGTTCGTTATATTCCCCATCAAGTGCAGTGCCTTACTGCGTTCGATCTGGAGGGGAATCTGCTCTGGCAGACGGGAAAGCCGGATCCAGGAGCAGGCAGTCAAGGCTCGGATTATCCCGCACAAATTGTCGATATCGACGGAGACGGCCGTTTGGAGGTGCTGTGTGTTATGGACAGCCGGCTCATCGTCATCAACGGGCACGACGGAAGCGTTAGGTCTTCCCATGAGCTCCCGGACCCTGAGGCGCACGACTGCATAATCATTGCGAATTTGACGGGCGGCCCGCATGGACGAGATTTCATTCTAAAGGATCGTTATCAACGCATGTGGGCAATGGACCGGAACTTCAATTTGCTCTGGACGCACGAGGGCAACCCTGGCCACTTCCCTTGGGCATATGATCTGGATGGTGATGGATACGATGAAGTGATGGCCGGTTATACGCTGCTGGACCATGACGGCACGCCGTTATGGAGCTGCCGTGAATTGGATGATCACGCCGATTGCATTTGGATCGGTGATGTAAATGGCGACGGAGAGCCGGAGCTTGTAATCGGAGGCAGCGTAACGGTCATGTATGACCGTTACGGCAAGGAATTATGGCGCTACGAAGGCTCAATCGAGTCACAGCATTTAGCTCTCGGGCGCTTCCGAAGCGACTTGCCGGGAATGCAAATTGCCGGACTGGATCGACTCGTGAGAGAGGACGACGGTAAGGGCTTAATTGGCAAGGACGCCTTGTTCCTGCTGGACAGCAGCGGACAAGAGGTGTGGAAAGAAGACCGTAAGACACCCGGCTGGCTTACGATCATCGAGCCCTTAAGCGGGTGGGCGGTAGGCGCCCCGGACTATATTTTGGCATACCGTCGCGGTGGGGGCATCTTCCCAACATTGTATGACGGTCATATGAACGCCGTCGTCGAATTTTCTTCCGAGGGTTATGCCGTCCATGCCGACCTATGGGGCAGTGGTACGGAGCAAGTCATTATTTACAACAGCGAAACAGCGTCCTTATATTCGAGTAAACCTGCAAATCCGAGCGAGCTCCCTTCGGGTATCCCGCTGCCGCAGCCGAAACGCTTGTCCAACTCGACATTGTATCCGGGCGGGGAAGTTCCTCTGTTCTAGTTTGCAAGCTATTTACCTGAGCGAATAGAACGGACCTACATGATATGACTCCTGATCGAAAACATGATGGAAAATCCTTCGCAGCGTCGACGGCGAAGAGACCAGCAAGGGAAATGTGACAGATCACAAATATTCAGAACGGCGGCGATAAGGGCAAGGAGAACTTGTGTCGGACGATAAAAACTTGATTACTTTGAAATGAAGTCGCATCATATGCGGCTTTTTTGTTATACGAGTATAAGTTTCTTGTCATTGAGTTACGGCAAGGCCTTAAATATCATGTCCGACATTGCGATGACAGGGGAGAGTGGGGAAATTATACCGTTTCCGAGCCGCCCCCATTTTCCAGAAGAGTGCGAACAGAGTCGTGATGATGGTATGCGAGAAGCCTATTTCTAAACGGGCAGGATCGTTGAAATTGTAATATCCGTGTCAGAGGAAATGGAATTGACAAACCATCTACTACGTGTTACTTTATAGAAGTAATAAGTAATACTTCATACCAGTGATACAGAATAGTAAAGGCAGCTTGAGGGCTGTGTATTTGAATTTATAAGCCGCTAGAATAAATAAATTGGTGAAGTATCACCAAGAAGAGTATCACCAAGAAGACGGCCAATAAGGGAACGCCGCGAAAGTTTTTCGCGATTAACGCGTGGGGAGCGAGGTGCTGCGTGGGTTCTGGGAACAATGGAGTCCGTATCATCAAAAAATAACGAGTTAAAGGAGAAAAATAATGAATTTTTGGGAAAAAATCACCGGCAGCGACATGACTAAACAATTTAAAACTTTTGAATCACGAGCCAAAAAGCTGCCAGCTGATTATCAAGCGGCATGGAAAGAAATTAATGCCAATCTTTGGCCGCACTCCGATTTCACCGGTCGCAACCTCATGCCGATTCTTGACGGTGTGCTTGGCCTGCTCGAAGAATCGGCTGCGGAAGGTCAGAATGTCCAAGAGGTTTTGGGTAACGATATCAAAGGCTTCTGTTCAGCGTTGGCCGGCGAAGAAGGTGCAAAATCTTTTCGCGACAAGTGGCGCGAGCAGCTCAACAATAATATCGCTAAAAAATTAGGTAAATAGGAGGATAAAATGAGAATACAAGATATCATCGAAGGCAAAAAAGAGTGGCGAGCGCACGTGGCGCGTGTCAAAGCGCTCCCGCAAGATTATCAGATTGTTTATAAGGAGATTCAAAAATATCTCTTTAAGGTCGGCCCTGTCGAACTAACCGACGGGACGGGGATACTCTCGGGGATTATCGATCTTTTTGAAGAGGGCGCGGCCGTGGGAAAAGGCGTGCTCGAAGTAACGGGCAGTGACGTAGCGGCTTTCTGCGACGATCTTATTAAAGATTCAAAAACTTACGCTGATATCTATCAAGAATCATTAGACCAAAAAGGTAACAAGGCATGAAAAGGGTTACGGATAAAACGAAGTAAAAGTGGGATACAGGTGACTTTGAGATTCGAATGATAGTCGGCTTTATTTGTTAGAAGTATACAAGTGCTCAAATAACGAAGGGAGCTGGCCAATGCTAGCTCCTCTCGCTTTTTGTCCCTTCTTGAGTCCATGTCGTCATACTGGCAAAAAGATCGTCCATATGATTCTCGGCAGGGAGGTGTACCCGTAGGGACGCGGTCTGGAAACTTGCCTGACTAAGTGATTGCGGGGAATCTGACACCCTTTGAGTTCATGGTTTTCTAGTCTTCTTGAGTAGAGGCATGGTTTGTCACTTTCCAAGACAAGGCATGGTAAGATGAAGGGAGTGGGATTTAAGATGACTAGAACATTAGGATACACAGAATTTGTACCGCTAAATTTGAAAGCTGTATTTACGAGTGTAGATTTAAGCGTAAAGAAAGTAACTACTAATATCATCTATCAAGATCAGACAATTGCCACCTTCATTTTTAGCTTACCTGCAAATATAATTTTAGAAAGCGGAGATATTAATAGCATGAGAGGCTTACAAGAAGTTGATATTGATGAAGAGTATGTGGTTTGGAGACTTAAACCAATATGGCACTCGATATTGGAACATGAGATTTCCGAGCCCGATGATTTTCTTGTTTAGTTATCAAGTTCAATAAAACACGAAGCAGCTGAGCCTTCTATTGTTTGAAACAAAATAATTCATTGTAAGTCGCTATATTAGCGGCTTTTTTGTTTGATCGTTACAAGTTCTTGTCCCGATCGCCGATAAGGGAGTTCCTTTTTACCGATTAGAGAAATATATTCTACGACAGTTACTTCCTTACTCTTACGAGTTAAGTGGTATAGCATATAATTGAAACCATTTCAAATGGAACTTATAACTTGTGCCCTGCGTCATATTATTTAGAACAAACGGAAGGATTGGAGGTTATACATTGTCGCTAACGCTGCCCGCGCTTCATGTCATGGGGGATATCACCGTCAACAAGGGATCCGTTCTGGGGGTGCGAACGATTGATGATTTCGAATTGGTATTCTTTCCGACGGGTTCCCGAACCGTTTACGAAAACGACCGGGGCGAATTTCTGCTGGATCGGCCCGGCATTGTATTCACCTGTCCCGGAGAGCCGCATAGGTACCGGTTTGATCCGCTCGTTCCCACCAGGCATTTATATGTCCACTTCGAATATGCAGCGTTCCGGGAAACCTTCTGCAGACAAGACGATAGCCGAGGGGAATGCCAGGACTGGTCGGTGATTGCCGGGGGAAGTCTTGTTCCCTCCCTGTTGAAACAAATGCTCAAAATTGTGCATGTAAAACCCCGCGGCTGGCAAAGAAGAGGAGCCATTTTGCTGCTGAGCGTTCTGGAGGAATGGCAGGCGATCGATGAAGACGATTCGCGCTCTTCGATGAACCTGCCTGCCCCGATTATCAAGGCATTGGATTATATGGAACAACATCTTCATCACCAGATTACCATTGAAGAGATTGCCGGCAGTTCCGGCTGGACTCATGAGCACTTTACCCGAATGTTTGTCCGCTGGATTGGGATCCCTCCCCAGAAGGCCTTGATGGAACGCCGTCTACGGAGAGCGGAACAGCTATTAATCCAAGCGGAGCGAACGATCAAACAAATCGCTTACGATGTCGGGTTTGCCGATGAGCACTATTTCTCACGCATGTTCAAACGGACACGTGGCGTCACTGCCGTGGAATTCCGCGATCGATTTGCGGATCCGTTATTTCGTCATTTGGCCATGACCGAAGAGGAGGAGTCCGCTTATCCCTTGAACCGGCATTTTGTCGCTCTGAATCAGGAGCGGACATGATAACGGATATCAAATCAGTCCACCGTTTTCCGTGTCCTCTCCATTGAGAACGCTTTCGGAATCCTTCACACTTAAGATAATCAATTCATGTGGAGGGATCAGCATGGGACAGACTTATGTACCTAAGGCCAAACTAAGAGAAGGCCGTTTTTATGTAACGGTAGAGCAATACAAGCACTATCACAGGGATGGTTACCTTATTGTTGAAGGACTGTTGGATGCGAAAGAAATAGAACAATACGCAGCGTGGGCAGAGAGACTGCGGATTGAACATGAGGGGAAACGTGAAGAGGCATCTAAGGAAGATAAGGATCCTCTCAAATCGGAGTTTGCCGAGAAAACGAGGGTTCATATGATCTCTCGCGTCCATCCGGAAGGGGAGCAGCTGATGCTTCATCCCCGGATTTTGGATGTGCTTGAGGCGCTTATTGGGCCCGATGTCTATGCTCTGCAATCGATGATGTTCTTTAACCCGCCGGGAAAAGGGGGGCAAGGTTGGCATCAGGATGCTTATTACATCAAGACCCACCCCGACACATTAATCGGAGCCTGGATTGCCCTGGAGGATGCCGATGAAGAGAATGGGTGTTTGTGGGTCGTTCCCGGTTCCAATCACGAACCGATCTACCCACCGCCAGGGGATAACGGCGGCAGTGTTCATGCTAAAGAAGCATTCACCGATCTCCATTCCGTGGAGAATGTCAGTCATCTCAACGATGAGGTCAACACGTTATCCAAAGTGGTGTCCAATTATCCGGCTCCCATTCCAGTGCGAATGAAGCCTGGAGATGTGCTATTCTTTGATTCCCATTTATTCCATCGTTCATATCGGAACCGAACGAAGGACCGTTATCGCCGCTCCTATGTGTGCCATTATTGTAACGCTCGGTCGTTCGTTCCGTGGGACCATGACGGTTATGAAGGCGAAAGCGGGAATTACCGCCAGATATTGGCCCGCGGCCGGACGCATCTTGCTTATGCGGAACCGATATTTGATACCCCGGTAGATATTACGCAGCACGATGAGATACCCGAATCATCCAGCGTGACGTTGATGGGTATGGATGACGGCATGATGCTGCCGGTCGTACAGGAGAAAAAAGAACAGGACTAGCGGTGGAAATTGCATAAGAGGAAGAGTCCCTCCGTTCAATCATTGAGCGGAGGGACTCATTTTTTGCAAACAGAAACGGACTAGCGTTAGACCATACGCTAGTCCGTTTCTGTCTGCATCGAGTCACAATACGCGCAGGTTGATTACTTTTCTGAAGTAATGAGGAGAGAAAATAGAATTATTGCCTACCATCAGCCCTTCCTCTGTATTCACTCGGAGTTAGTCCTACGTATTTTTTTGAATTGCCGCATAAAATGTACATCGTTCTCATAACCGCATATTCCAGAAATATGGCTGATCGCATACGATGTGTTTTTCAGTAAATAGGAGGCGTATCCTAGTCTGTTAAGGATGATATCGTTAATTACCGATATGCCAAAGATTGTTTGTACATATGCTGGAAATACGACCGACTCATATTCATCGTGTCCGCCAAAAACTCGACGGTAAACCAAGTAGAAGGAGAACTGAAAACTTCATTTCTGAGGTTCAGGAACTGATCATAGTATTTACTAATCTGATGGTGTGGACGATCATGCGGGATCTTCAGGAATTAAGCGAGTTGAGCGTTCCTTTATACTCGGAATTCGGACCTCACGGCGGTTTTCGCGTATTGGGTGAGGCGAATCTGCCATCCATTTCATTTACCGATGACGAAGCTGCAGCCATTTTCTTTGCCGTTTACGCCTTGCGCCATAATATTGATTTTCAATATAAAACAGAGTTTTTTACGGCGTTGAACAAGTTTTATAACATGATGCCAGAAGATGTCCGAAATTTATGCCGCAAGATGTCCCAAGAGGCAGAACATTCTGCTAATGGGAAAAACAATTACTGAATAAACCAATGTAGCGGCTGGTCGAAACGATGGGCTGTTTTTCATTGTAGTGATGGGCAAGTCCGAGGCATTTAAGCTAAAGATGAATCGGCGATTAGAATGGTTTCTGATTGACTTGATAGCATCCCTATTGTAAAATTTTGTTATATTAATATCGGTTAATACATGTACTCAAAAGTAAGGGGGATGATTGATCCATGATTCATCAGCGTGAATGTCCAGTCGAAACACTCCTGCATGTTTTAGGCGGCAAATGGAAGCCCTTGATTTTATGGCATTTGATTGAATCCAAAAAGCGCTTCAACGATCTGGAAAAGCTTATACCTGATGTTTCACAGAAAATGCTTTCCCAACATCTCCGAGATTTAGAACATGAAGGCATAGTTGATCGAACGGTCTACCCTGCTATCCCTCCAAAAGTAGAATATTCCCTTAGTGAATACGGCAGAACATTGATTCCTGTAGCGGAAGTCATGTGTGCTTGGGGAGAAAATCATAATAAGCGTAAATATGAAGAGCCAGCGTCATAAAGCTGATTTATTGAAATTGAATCTAATTCAGTCAACCCATAACAAAAGCTGCCACGGAATTCCGGGCAGCTTTTGTTCGTCTACAGTCGCACAATCTGCCACAAGAATTTTCCTTTCCTCCCAACCTCTGCGCACAATATGTTATCCCTTTCTGTAAAGCTTACTTTTAAGTAAGTACCCTACTTTAAAGTGGGTTCTTAACATCATTTTGAAGCGATGCTAAGCTTGAGTTAACCAAATATTGGAGCTGTTAAAGAGGAGGAAAGAACAATGAACATTATTGTTTTTGGAGCGACGGGGAATACGGGGAAAAGAGTGCTGGCACAAGGAATAAAATTGGGACACAAAATGACCGCGTTTGTGAGGAATTCTGAGAAGCTATATGATCAACTAGGTCAGCATTCCGCAAAGCATGTGAAGGTGATCGTGGACGATATGTTGAACCCAGTGAGCGTCAGTGAGGCGCTTGCGCATCAAGACGCCGCTATTATTGCGGCTGGTCATGCGGGCCAGGGGGAAGAGTTTGTTGGTATCGTCGATAACATTATAAGCCAATGTGAATTGGAGCCTAGTTTCTCTGGGCGGGTATGGGTCATGGGAGGAGCCGGTCTGCTGGATATTCCATATACCGATCTGATCGGCAACCATTTACCCGGCTTCCCACCCGAGTATATAAATCACAACCTGAATTTCGAAAGGCTGCAACGGACTGGGCTCGATTGGTCCATGATGTGTCCGGGAACCATGATGGATTCAAGAGAGCATCCCGAACCGGTTCATCTACATGTAACAACGGAAACCTTGCCCGTTCCGATGTCGGAGACGATCAAGGAATATTCCGAGGCAGAAATAGCCGGTCATTTGTTCAGCCGATTTCAAGAGCTCAATGTTGCTTATGACGATGTTGTAATGTGTATGCTCAACCATCTTGAGCTCGGAGGAGCATTTAAAAGGAAAAGGGTCGGGCTAGCCTATCAAAGCAAGATTTCGGTGCGCTGAGGAGAAGGGGGAGCATGGGTTTGTTTGGATTACTGCTCGTTTTGCATATATTGGCTTCGATCGCCATCATTGGCCCAGCTTTCGTGATGCCCATCATTCGAAGATCCGCTAGAACCGTTGGCCAGCTGCACTTTACTTTTGGTATAACGACCAAACTTGCCATCATACCTAAAATGGGCGGAATTCTACTTATTATAACCGGTGTTTGGCTTATGATCATAACCAAGATGGGGATATCCCAAATGTGGCTGAATGCGTCCATCCTTTTATCGCTCCTCATGATCGCCCTCATCGACGGATGGATCGAGCCGCGTTTGAAAAAGATCATCAAGCTCATATCTGAAAATCAAGACCAGAGTAATGAAATACCCGCCGAGTTCGGACTGCTGATCAAAAAGATCGTCCCCATCGAGACGGCAGCACAGCTGATGATGATTGCCATATTGGTGCTTATGGTCGTAAAGCCTTTTTAAAAATCCGATGGAGCGTCTACTTTTATAGCCGCATGATTTTGGTGATATAATTAGGAAAATGCTGGGCTAAGAGAAAAGGCGGTGATTGAAATAGGGAGTTTAAAGGTGATAGTGCGTTCTCAGATTTGGACGACACGACTTCACGAGCAGTCTGATGTCTTTCTTCACCACTTCCCAGAAAAAGAAGCAATCATTCGCACGCTGCTACATTGGATAGATGAACCGCCTAAGGACCGTGAGGATGTGTATGAGTTGTTTAAGTTTGAGGGGGAGTGGGCGGGTGCCAACTTTTTAAATGAAGCCAAAACTCACTGATAGTCTGAACTAAAGAACACCATTTGTTCCGTTAACGAGCGGCGCCAGGGGACATAGCAAATGATTTTGGAGGTCTTTATGAGAGAAGCGAAGGTTCTAACAAAAGCGAAGAATAAGGCAAGAGAAATTAAACGGAATGTTTTTGTTTTGTTCCTGGCCTATAAAGATCCAAGAGTACCTTGGTACGCAAAGTTGTTTGCGGTGTTAGTGGTTGCCTATGCTTTCAGTCCGATCGATTTGATACCGGATTTCATACCCGTTTTAGGTTATCTTGATGATTTGATTATCGTGCCTTTAGGAATTACGATCGCCCTTAAAATGATTCCACAATCGGTTATTGATGAATGTAGAGCTAAAGCGGAGGAGATCAGGAAGCAGGGAAAACCGAAAAACTGGGTGACCGGCGCGTTATTCATTTTGATATGGGTATTAATCGCCGTATGGGTCGGAAGCATCTGCTATAAATTTTTCACTTACGGTAGGTTATAACTGCTCTCAATTGCTTTTTTTCTCCTTTGATCGGCTCGCTGTTTACGGATTATTGCCAAGTGCTCACTTGCTATTTATCATGCCTGCGAGATACCGATAAAAGTCGCTATAATAGCGGCTTTTTTTGTTTTGTCCATACAAGATCTAGTCCCTAGCTGAGGACAAAAGCGGGTGTCGATTACCAAAAAGCTTTGTTCATGCTCCGTTCATATTGCATTCATTGAGAGGACATCTTGGTTGGCTAGACTTGCATTAGCGGACCCCATGGCCAGTGTACAGATAGACAAGAAGGAGCTGAAGAGTTTGACGCAACCAGCAGGAAAGGAAGTAAGGAATAGTACAAAAACAAAGAGAGTACTACATATTTTGCTTAAAATAATCGTCGCAGTAGTTATAGCCATCCTGCTTTTTATCGCCACCGTGTATTCCGTAAATAAAATCAGCAGTCATGCAGAACTAAAAAGATTGGAGCCATACGGTCAGCATGTAGCTGTAGATGGAAAACAGATGAATGTTTTCATTCAAGGTCAAGGTGAAGAAACCATTGTGATTCTTCCCGGTTATGGAACAGCGGCACCTGCACTTGATTTTAAGCCGCTCATATCAGAGTTAACCCCTTATTATAAAGTCGTCGTGATTGAACCATTTGGTTACGGTTTGAGCGATCAAACCCAGAAGGAGCGCAGTACTGCAAATATCGTAAGTGAAATTCACGAAGCGTTACAAAGTCTCCAAATCAATCGTTATATCCTCATGGCTCATTCCATTTCGGGGCTCTATAGTCTGGATTATGTGAACCAATATCCAGATGAAGTGCGTGCGTTTATCGGGCTGGATAGCAGCGTTCCGTCACTGAGCGAACAGAAGATTGATTCGTCAGACACAGAACCGGTTAAATGGTTCCGCAACTTGGGCTTCGCCCGGTTACAATTGAAACTAAGCGCTGGCCCTTATGAAGGACGGCCGTATGATCAACAAACCAAAGAACAATTGAACATTATGATACGCAAAAACATGTATAACAACACGCAATTAAATGAGGCAGTGAGCATGTATTCCAACTTTAAAGCAGCAGAACAGATGAATTTTCCTCCCGATTTACCTATTCTTTTCTTTGTTCAAGCGAATCACCCTGTGACGGACCAATGGATCCCCGAGCATGAGAAGCAATTAGAGGAATCTGTACATGGCGAAATGGTTTTATTGGACGCGGGACATTATTTATATCGTTCTCATCCAAAAGAAATCTCGGACAAAATAAGGGATTTTACGGGCGGGATAAAATAATTAGATCACATCTTGGTGTAGATCGATTGCATTACCAAAAATGAACTTGAACGAGTTGAATGAAAGGGAGCAGATTGCGCCAGCAGCTGCTCCCTTTTTCAAATGAAGAAACGGGCAGGAAGAGGTAATAAATGAATATATCTATAATCGGCATATCCTCGTTGTCTTCTATTCAAATATGATGTTTATGTATTACGGTTAGAAATCGATCGTAGCCCGTGCATAAGTCTCTCTATGAATACATAACTAGGAGTGATAGAAATGAACATAAGAACATTGCGTTCAGACCATATTTATCAAAAAGTTGCCCAAGCTTCGCCCGAGGAAAAGCTTGAATTATTCAGAAACGAAATGATGGCTCCCTTTATGAAACAATGGCAAATTCAACAGATCCCTTTTCGAGCGGAAGAAGCGAACGGTTTTGACGTTATTACGTTTAATAGCATAATGCATCGATCTCCTGATCAGATTACCCCGCAGATTTCACATGAGGTAGAGCTGATTTCGTCAGATTCTTTTTGGTTAGAGTGTGAGCACGCCGTAAGGAAAAGCCTCCAACAATTTATGGAACATGAAATAAACCTTCCTGTTTCCGAATATTTATTTACCATTCAACTAGGGAATCCGGAAAGCCGTGCCTTAACCATAAACGAAGGTTATAGCGGCTTTGGGGGCATTCCCGGGTATATCTGGGGTACAATCTTGCCCAATGCCTACACGATTCCTCGAATGAAGGCTGCGCTCGCGCACGAATGCAACCATAATGTGCGATATCAATTTATTCAGTGGGATCACACCGTTCATTTGGGCGAGCTCATTGTAAGTGAAGGATTAGCCGAAAACTACGCTACGTTCATGTTTGGAGAAGAATTGCTCGGCCCTTGGGTAACGAAAACAGACGCAGAAACACTGAACAGGCGCATAAAGCCTGTGCTTAAAGAGCAATTGCATTTAACGGGTTTTGATAATATCGCTCCGTATCTTTATGGTGACGAGATCGCCAAACTTCAAAAGTTTAAACCGGTCAACATGCCTTATAGTGCCGGATACGCGTGCGGATATTATCTAATCCAATATTATTTAAGGAAAACAGGTAGAACGATTTTCGAGGCCACCATAACGCCTGCCGCTGAAATATTAGACGAAGTGAAAGAATTTTGGAATGAAGACACGGTGATCAGCTCTTAAGATCGCGTTCAAATAACAGATACCATTTGGAACTTACATTGCCCACGTGTGGGGCAGAGGGACAACGACATGCTCCCATTAAAAGCCGCTATTTTAGCGGCTTTTTTGCTTTAACTGGTACAAGTTGGTATCCAGAGTCGCCTGAAAAAACGACTTTGTTCTGCTCGTGATTATCTATTTTCATCGAGGTTGCTAGTTAAGACCGTTAACAAGGAGAACTTTTCTTTACTGCTCAACACGCCAATCAACCTTTTTCAAGATCAATACGATGGAGATCAGCGAGAAAAACAAGAGAACAAGTGTGTTCCAGGCGACAGAGCCGGACCAGCCCGATATCAATACCTCCCGCATGGCCTCAGCGGCGTAAGTGGTTGGGAAGATGTAAGAGAACCATTGCAAGATCATAGGCAATTGATCCATATCCACCATGACAGGCGTCAAAAACGAGATGAACATCATGAGCGCCTGGACCAGCATGTTGGTCAATTGATGGCTAGGTGACCAGAAGCCGATCAGTACACCCGCGCCAACCACGCTAAAGACGGTGAGCAGCAATACAGGTACAAGTCCCCAGCTGTAGTGAAATTGAATGCCGTAAGCAAGTTGACCAATCATCGCCAGGATAATAAAAGACGGTACGCACATGATCAAGCCGCGCAGCAGATTAGCGAAGATGAAGTTTACCTTGGCGATCGGCAGAGACGAATAGTACGTGAAATGGCCTTGATGCTTCTGCCAGGATATCTCTTGAGCCATGGAATTGAGTCCCATGACGATTAAGCCGAATAGCATATTCCCCGTAATAATACGTGTCATGACAGCCGGCGTTGGGTCGACCGTAAAGAATTTGAGAAACAACAGCGTCGTTAACGGAAACATGCATGCCATGATGAAAATCCAAACCCATGCCTCGCGGATGATCGTAAATTGAATGCGGGCTAAGATCAGCCATTCCGTGATTCTGCGCTGGATTATGCTCTGCTGTTCGTGCCCTTGGAGAAAGACGGCTTCTTGCAGCTGCAAGTCATGGCTTTGCATGGATGGTTTTATCTTTTCCATGGTTAGACCACCTCCGCTTGGGCAGGCTTATCCTGATCGTCATCAATATGAAAATAGACATCTTCCAGATTCGGAGGGACCAACGAGTATTCTTCAATCGGTAATTGCAGCTCAGTGAGGCAGTCGATCGCGTAGCTGGCGTTTTGCTTCTCGATCAGTGTCCGGATTCGATTTTCTCCCGTTTTGGTCCACTGCCCCAGAGCGCTTAAGCTTCGGCAAACATAATCGCTTTCGCCAAAGGAAGTCGTAATTTCCAGCTTCATCCGTTGATCGACCCTTTGTTTTAAGACACCGACATGATCGATGGCCAATAGCTTGCCGTGGTTTACGACAGCAACTCTATCCACGACCTGTTCGGCCTCCAGCACGTTGTGTGTTACCAAGATTACGGTTACTCCTTGGCGATTGCGTTCCTGAATCAGATCCCATACGAGCCTTCTCTTTTTAGGATCTAGTTCATTTGTCGGTTCATCCAGGATCATGACGGGGGAAAAGCCGATCAAGCAAGTACCGATCCCGATTAAACGCTTTTGTCCGCCGGAAACGTTTTTCAACAGCTTGTGA
The DNA here is from genome assembly GCF_000204455.1 of Paenibacillus sp. HGF5. Classification (NCBI taxonomy): domain Bacteria; kingdom Bacillati; phylum Bacillota; class Bacilli; order Caryophanales; family Paenibacillaceae; genus Paenibacillus; species Paenibacillus sp. HGF5. The sequence goes on from NZ_AEXS01000032.1 coordinate 23,468, forward strand.
CGGAGGTCTTGCATACTAAAGCGTTCCAACAATTCCTCTGTTTGCTTTAAGGCGGACTCCTTCGTCAACCCACGCAATCTTCCTGTAAAATACAGAGCTTCCCAGGTTTTCAAACTGGTCAGGGCGTGAGGCTCTTGTGAGTAGTAGGCGACCTCCTGGGCAACTCGCTTTGTTTGCGTCTGCACGATGGTTTCTTTATAGCGTACCGTACCTGAGGTGGGAGCAAGGTGGCCTACCATCTGCTTGATTAGCGTGGATTTGCCCGCTCCATTCGGACCGAGCAAACCGAGAATTTCCCCTTGTTGAACGTCGAAGCTTATGTTTTGATTGGCGACAACCTTTCCTTTTTTGTATGTTTTATTCACATGCTCTAATTGATAGATCAGCTTCATCATGCTTGCCCCTTTCAGTTCGAACTATGTTTTTGCTGCTGCGTGTTTAAATTCAAAGAGAATTTGTTGACTGTGTAACGGTATATCAACAGGCGTTAATATAACGATAACTTATTGCTCTGAGAAGAAGTGAGGGACGGCAGAATGGTTTTCGTCTCCGTCTCAGGACGGAGATTGCATGCCGAGGACAGATGGCAGGCAAAACAAGAGGTGTGTCGACGGACAAGAACATGGCCCCATTGAAAAGTCGCTAATTTAGCGGCTTTTTTGTTTATCGGTAAAAATTTTATTTACATGTATTTTACTTGTATACGAATGAAGGGATATGTTAAGATGAGAGCGTAATGAAAGCGTTTACTATCCGTTTAAAAATTTATTCGCAAAGGGGAGAGTTTAGTGAGAAGCAAGTGGAGGAGCCGGATTGCCGCTGCCCTAACAGTCATCATGATGTTCGCAAGTATCGAGTGGGCAAAGTCGATCACGTATGCAGCAGACGAAGGATTGACCAACGTTATGATCAACGGCGGCTTCGAGGATTCTGAAGAAGATGGACGCTTGCCGGGCTGGCAGCCCGATGAAGACGCTGCTGTCATTACAGTAAGTGAGTCCGTGTACGCAGACGGGGAACGAAGTCTTCAAGTGGAACGCCTGTCGCTCGGCGCAGGCTACGGAGTTGTGAGCGATGCATATGCCGCCCAACCATTCGGCAATGTCATCATGACAGCAAGCGTGCTATCGGATGAAGGACAAGGCGGCAAAGCAGACCTCAGGTTTTATGATGCAGGCGGTAAGCTTGTCTCCGTAGTGAGTGGCCTGGTCGGTGAACCATCGGGCAAATGGCAGAGTTTAAGAGTGGCTGCTTCTGCTCCGAAAAATGCAGCGGAGGTCAGGGTAGCCTTTGATTTTAATGGTGACCGAACCGGCAGATATTTCGTGGACAGCGTCACATTGGAGTCGCAGGCTTCCTTCCCGTACTTAACGAATTTAGGACCGCAATCTTCAAGTTTAACCTTAATGACGGCTGCATTCGGTAAAGATAGGAATGGTCAGGATGCTTTGTTTACGGTCGCACAGGGTGATCCGGCACAACTCATCGTGATGGATGTTGCTTCGAAACAAGTGAAATCCACTCATCCACTTGTTGCGCTTGACGGGAGCAACGTTTCGGCAGCTTGGGCGATTGTGACAGCCTCCGACGGAAAGGTATACATCGGAAGTACGCCGAACGGAACGTTGTTTCAATATGATCCGGCAGAGGATAAGCTGCGTGCCATCGGGAAACCTGTTCCTACCGATACCGTCATCTGGACGCTTGTAGCCGGGGAAGATGGCAAAGTGTATGGAGGAACAGGATATTCCCAATCGCTGTTTGAATATGATCCCGTTACCGACCAGACTCGAATCCTTAAATCCTTCAAGACTTCATCGAAAGAGGCTCATATCCGCAGCCTTGCTTACGATTCCGATCGTCAAATGATCTATGTGGGGGGAGCCGACGTCGCTAAGCTTTATCAATACGATCTTGCTAGCGGCACGTCGATTGCGCTTCATCATCCTGAATTTAACGGTAAGACTTCGGTTTACGATCTCCAGTATGCAGGAGGTAAATTATTCGTGCGCGTGGATCCCGGACCGGTAATGTTCGTGTATGATCCCGATACCGCTAGCTGGCTCGTTAACAATAATACAGCCTATAATGCACGAGGATTTTCACCGTTATCGCCTGACGGCGGAGAGGTATTCTACACCTATTACGAAACCCTTCCAGGTGGCACGCAGCAATGGTCTCTCTATTCATACGACTTGAGAACGGGAGTTTACGGCTCGCTGGGTGTCGATGTCAAAGGAGCAGGCGTAGCTTTTGGTTATGTACAGCTGGACGAGGCAAAGTATCCGGGCTGGACATTAGTCGGATTGGCCGGAAATGGCGGAAGAGCATTTTATTACAATCTGGAAACCGGTTTGATTGAAACGCCAGAGCTTCCATTTCCGGCACAGTTTGTGGAATTGTTTAACATCGGGAAAAGCACAGACGGGCAGATACTGTCCTCTGGCTTCATTTCAGGAGGGGGAATGGGAATTTACTCGCCAACCCGTAACGAGACCGAGCATTATCCTCAAATCGGCCAAGTCGAAGGATTCGGTTCCTTGAACGGGAAAATGTATCTCGGCGTTTATCCTAGAGCGACTATCTTTGAATACGATCCAGCCAAACCATGGAATCGAACGGACCCATCAGAACCGAATAATCCGCTGCGGCTTGGTCAGCTGGGTTCAGAGCAGGACCGGCCCGTTGCCATGCTCGGGGTCGAGGAAGAAAACCTGTTATATATCGGTTCTTATCCAATCGCAGGCAAAACAGGCGGGGCTCTTACCGTCTACAATCCCGTTACCGGAACGTTTGATGTGAAACGTGACATTATATCCGGACATTCGATCAATTCGTTGCTTTACAAAAATGGAAAGTTGTTTATGGCCACCGGCTCGATGACAGGCGGAGAGGGGAAGCTTGCCATTTACGATACAGCATCCGGCCGAGTAGAGATGGAACAGATACCTGTTGCGGGCAAAAAAGCAGTAACCTCTTTGATATGGGGCCCGGACGGTAACATTTGGGGAATGGCGCTAGGGTCTCTGTTTATCTATGATCCGGAGCGCCAAGAGATTATTTACAGCGAAGATATGTTCCCTGCAGCAGATTATGCACACAGCAATCCCCGCTTAACCGTTGGAACCGACGGCAATGTGTATGGTACCATTTATACGGGATATGTTGCTGACCATACGTACACTAGCAAAATGTTTAAGATTGACGCTGCAAGCAAATCGCTGTCCATCTTGTTGGAGAGCAATGCGGAAAAACTGGCCCAGGACGATTTTGGCAACTTATATTTCAAATACGGCAGCGAGCTGATGAAGTATAGCGATCCGAATCTGGTCGTGCAGCTAGACAAAGTACAGCTTGAGGCTGAATCGCTCCAGCTTCACCCGGGAGATGAAGTCGGTTATTCCTACAAAGTATCCCTTGATAAAGGAAGAACGACTAAGGAGTTATCCGGCGCAGCCATTGAGTATTTGAGCAGCCGTCCGGACAAGGCGGAGATCGACCCGAAAGGAAAGATTATCGCCAAGCATCCGGGGCAAGCCGAGTTGTCGATTCGAATTACATTGAACGGGGTAACGGTTGAATCCAATAAAATCAAGGTGAAAATAACCGGCCCTTTTTAAAACGTGTATGTTATAGCAAAATGAGATGTTATCACGAGCTAGCTGCCGGGGACGATCAAATGGGAATTTAATGAAAGAAACTCCGAAAACCCACTATATTCAAGGGTTTTCGGAGTTCTTTTTTTAGAGTCAACCCAGTACAGGGGTGGTCTTCATTTCATAGATTTTTTGGAGCGTATGGAAATGCTTCGTCTTTTCGTCATCGTCCTCTGTGTGGAGATACCACTCCACAAGCCTGTATCCGAAGCCGAGAAGGATCAGCTCGTAGACGCAATGTTCGGTGATAGGGGGAACATCCGCATATTCTGAAAAGCCTTTGTAATACGCGGGGACACATCGCTGGTAGTTTTCGACCATGTGATCGATATCCGCTTCATCCGCAATCAGGCTTGCGAGATCCTCGCCCAGGTAGCCCCATCCGGATGTATCCCAGTCAATGAGTGCGATTTTCTCGTCGGCATAGATCAGGTTGGTCACCCAGAAGTCCCGGTGGCATAGCACGAGAGGCAATTTTTCGATGCGATCGAGAATCTCGTCTGCATGCTCATCGATGTCGATGATCATTTGCCGCACGTGCTGCGGGAAATCGCAGTTCTCCGAGCGTATATAATCGTAGACGACCGGCCAAGACCGGTAATGGAGATACGTATTCTTCATGAGATCCGCATGGCTCAGGTTGGTCAGGCTCTGCAGCACGGCGGGCTGCTCCGCATACAGCTTGCCTTGATAGCGTCCTAACTCCAGCGCAGCCTGTTCATACATGTCAACGGTCAAATCTAAACCGGTTACGCCATCGATATATTCCAGCCACAGCTGGAATTCATTTTCCTCGGCATTGATCTCGGCGTGATAACATGTCGGCCAGCGGAAGGCATCCGAGAACGTCGCTCCCAAGTCAGACGCATAAAGATCATATTCCCGGCGCCATGAACCGGGATCGCCGTAACGCTCCCATTTCTGCTGGATTTTGAGCACGATACGGTACGGCCATTTTTCGCCATCCGCGGTATCGGCGATCCCCGTTACCAGGTACACATTTCCCACAGTTCCGCCCTGTAACGGCTTGGTTTGGCAGTCGGCCGAGATGATATCCTTCTTGAACTGTCGGCTCAAGGCATTGATCAGCGTTTCGAATTGAATATTCATATCTTCCATCCTCCATCCTCCGTTTTTTTTCGTTTGCTTGCTCCACATGGCGTTCGTTTTGTTTCGAGCTCTCTTGTCGATGAGGTAGCTGGTTTTATCCTGGACATGCTTGTTCTCATGCTGCCGGGCCACATAATGCTCCCACCGTTCACGCGGCAATGAACCGTCGGCAAGCGCGGCAAGAACGGCACAGCCCGGCTCGGCCTGATGGCGGCAATCCGTAAATCGGCACTGCGGGAACCATGCCTCCACATCGGTAAAGCTTGCGTGTAGGCCTTCGTCTGCATCAATCCCAAGCTCACGCATACCCGGCGTATCAATGAATGACCATCGTACCGGAGGGCAGCATGAACAGCTGACGGTGCGTTGTCGTATGCCGTCCCCGGCTGTCGACCTCCCGGATTGCCTGAACCTTCATTACGTCCTGTTCTATCAACGCATTGAGCAAAGACGATTTACCAACGCCGGACATGCCGAGAAAGACGACCGTTTTATCAGGCATCAAGTAGGGATCGAGTTCGTTCATCCCCAGGCCTGTATGATTGCAGATCGCGTGAACCGGTACATCGGGGATGATTTGTGTGACTTCTGCGAGCAGGAGATTATAATCTGGGGCGAGATCAGCCTTGGTCAGAATGATGACCGGCTGGCCGCCGCTCTGCCTGGTTTGTGTCAGATACCGTATGATACGGGTAGGGTAACATTGAAATCCCAATTCAGAGAAGAAAGGATAAATACATAGTCAATAAGCCGCCTTGAATTGCTTCTATTTCTGTGTAGCCATAAGTTTTCAAATCCATCATGGTTTTTTGATAGCTCCTTTAATGTTGTTTTTGGACGCAAAAATGCCACGGACAAGCAGCCTCTAAAGAAGCTGCTGTCGCGCGGCATCAGGACGCAAAAAAGATACGACCTTCATCGTATCTCGCAAACAGCAATATTCACGAAAGGTTACTTTGAATGGCATACCAAATAATACGGGCGTTGTCCCGCTTTATTCCCGTATGCCTGCTATTCAGTTTTAAGACCAAACCACCATATAAGTAGTCGCCATTAGAACACATCTCCCTTCGTGATAGGAACTAGCTTATCGCTAAGCTTTCTATAAAATAACCTATTTTGGAAAAATAATCAATGACTAAAAGCGCAGAATGTGCCAGCTTGCTCCATCGGGTCTGCGAACGAACGGAAAACGATGGATCAGTATACAACTAGAATCGAACAAGAGCGTGACTGTCTGCTATCGGACACGAATTATTTGCTTTACTTAAGCGAGGATCGAGGCGTATAATCCGTTAAGACATCGGAGCTAGAAGAGGAGAAATCATAATGAACAATGGGTTGGTTAACGCTATTATCGCGTATATCATGTGGGGGGTTCTCCCGCTTTATTGGAAGTTGTTTGAAAATGTGCCGGCAGGCGAAATTCTGTCGCATCGGGTTGTCTGGTCGTTCGTCTTCATGGGTATTCTCGTCGCCGTCCAGCGACGCTGGGGAGACATGAAGCGGGTTGCGGCTAGCCGCTCGCTCCTGCTGTCGCTCGCCGCCAGCGGACTGCTGATCGCTGCGAATTGGCTCATTTTCATCTGGGCGGTCAACAACGGCCATGTTGTCGAGACAAGTCTCGGCTATTATTTGAATCCGTTGCTGAACGTACTGTTAGCGGTCGTCTTCCTTCGTGAAAAGCCTAACCGCGGCCAATGGCTCGGGATTGCCATCGCTGGTGCCGCGGTGCTCATCATCGCCATCGACTACGGGCGGTTCCCGTGGGTCGCGATCTCGTTGGCCGTATCGTTTGGCTTGTACGGCCTCGCGAAGAAAAAGATCGTGCAGGACGCTTCTGTAGGCTTGTTGTCGGAGACGGCTGTAATCCTGCCCGTTGCGCTCGGTTACTGGATCTATTTGGCTGCCGTGGGCAAGACGACGGCATGGACGCTGCCTGCGCCGGTGTTCGTCGAGCTGCTTCTTTCCGGCGTGGTAACGGCGCTGCCGCTGCTCTTCTTTGCGCGGGCGGCCGCCCGGATGGCGCTATCCACGCTCGGCTTCGTACAATACATCGGGCCGACGATCATGCTGTTACTGAGCATATTCGTGTTCAAGGAATCGGTCTCGCCGGTTCTGCTTATCGGCTTCGCGCTCATCTGGACAGCGCTCGTTGTATACGCTGTGGCATCGGTTCGCAGCACGAAACTCGCGAAGGCGAGCTGACGGTAAGGGCGCCAAGGTACAGATATAACGGCCATTTTCGTCCGATAGGGGCGGAGATGGCCGTTTTCCGTTACATATTCCGTTTCTCTGAAGTTGCTGACGTCTGCGCCGATGATAATTACATTGTCAAGGATTCGAGAGATGGCGGGAAGAGATATCAGTTATATCAGACGTTAACGACGAAGTGTTTTGGCAATGAATCCAACGATGAATCCCCAAATCGCATTTATAGCAAAGACACTTACAAGAGCAAACGGATTAGTTAATGGACCTTGTAATTTTCCATCAAGAAGCGGAGAGACTATGCCGCTAAGGATGACGGCATATAAGGCATAACTCATACCCGCAAAAATAAGAATGACCACTGGAGAAGCGGGTTTCTTAATTAATACGATAACCAGCCAAGCTAAGGAGATAAGGATCGTCATGAGAATGCTGCCGAATTGTTGTCCGATCAGATCCATGATCCCCGTCATCTTCATAATGGGTCTCACTAGAGCTAATGCGCCAAGTCCAAGAATAAACATCAAATTTTCTTTCATGATATCGATCGTTTTCATTATAAACAATTCCTTTCTGGTGTGATGGAACGATGTGAGGACCAAAATTCTTGATTTTCTCGAAAGCGGATGGGGCGGCCTAATGTTCATTTCTGAATTTCTAATCCGTAGCGTTCTTGTTTACCGTTATAAAATAACAAATTCATGTTGTGAACTTATGACGATACATTGTGTTTTACGTGAAATTTCGTCTGTTTGAAATCTTTATGAAAAACTACCATTCGAAGGTCAGCCATTAAGGGGATATTTGTAGAATTAAAAAAAGACAACCAATTAATGAGGTTGTCTATACATAGGATAAACAATGCACATGCGATGGGAGGAAGGATTCGTACTCCCTGCGCCTGTTTTCAGTATATTTTTATATTAATGTAAAGAAAATGGCACGGATCTCTGAAAGCTGTTTCATGGGTGGGGGAGCTACTCTTTAACCGAACCCAGCGTAATTCCGTGAATGAAGAAGCGCTGGAGGAACGGATAGACGATGAGGACAGGCAGCATGGCGATGAAGATCTTGGCGGCATCGAGTGTCCGGTTGGATAACTCAGACAAGCGACGGTACTGATCCTCGGACATCGTCGATGGATCGACCGAGACGACAAGCTGCTGGATATACGTTTGGAGTGGATAGAACTGCTCACGGGACATGAAGATCAGACCGTACAAGAATTCATTCCAGTGATACACGATACTGAACAGCGAGACGGTCGCCAGCACCGGCACGGCCAGCGGGATATAGATCTTGTACAGGATGTACCATGGTCCCGCGCCGTCGACAAGGGCGGCTTCGTCCAGCTCTTTGGGCAGGTTGCGGAAGAAGTTCATCGTGAGGATGACGTTGAAGACGAGTGTCTGCGCACCGCCGACCAGGACAAGTGCCCAGATGCTGTTCAGCATGTTGAGCTCTTTGACCGTCAGATACAGCGGGATCAGACCGCCGTTGAACAACATCGTGAAAATGAGAATCCACATGAACACATTGCGTCCCTTGAACTCTCTCGCTGTCCGCGAGAGCGGGTAAGACATGAGCACAACCATGATAAAATTGAGCATAACCCCCAACAGCACTCGCTGGGTCGAGATCCAGAAGGACCGGAAGAACTGTTGGTCATTAAGAATCTGGGCGTATGCGTTGAGATTGAAATCGACCGGCCATAGCCAGACCTTACCGGCCGCAGCGGCAGAGTTGGAGCTAAGCGAAAGGGAGAGGGTGTACCAGATCGGCAGGATGCATGACAAAGTAATGCCTATCAGGACAACAATTAGTATAATATCCGTCACACGGTTGCCGAACGTCCGGTCTCTGACCACGGTCAGCACCTCCTACTCTAGTTGGAATGGGATGGGTTTATATAGCTTTGCAACAGGATGAATCCTTAGAATATGCGATAGTTAACAAAACGGTAAGCCAGATAATACGAGACGGATATCAGCAGGAAACCCACAACGGACTTCAGCAGGCCGACGGCGGTCGCAAGTTCATATTGCAGGTTAAGCAAACCTGTTCGATAGACCCAGGTATCAATAATATCACCTGTAGAATAGACGAGCGGGTTGTACAGATTGAAGATCTGGTCAAAGCCCGCGTTAAGCACATTACCCAAGCTGAGAACCGTGAGCAATACTGCTGTCGTGCGGATCCCGGGCAGCGTGATATGCCAGAGACTTCTCCAGCGTCCTGCTCCATCGATGTTGGCAGCTTCGTACAGTGCCGGGTTGATCCCGGTAAGCGCGGCAAGATAGATAATGGTGCCAAAACCGAATTCCTTCCAGACGTCACTGCCGACAACGAGGAACGGAAACAGCTGGGAATCGGCGAAGAACAGTTTGGGCTGGAATCCGAACAAGGCAGTCAGTTGATTGACGGGTCCGTTATAGGAGAACAGATCGAGTACAATGCCCCCCAGAATAACCCAAGACAAAAAGTGGGGCAGATAGACGATAGTCTGAATCCAGCGTCTGAGAATCATCAGACGCAGTTCATTGAGCATGAGTGCAAACAACAGTGGCGCAATCAGATTGGCGACAATCTTCATGGACGCGATGACAAGCGTATTGCTGAAGACTTCCTGTGTATCCTTCAGCAATAACATATATTTGAAGTGCTCAAGCCCTGCCCAATCCGAGCCCAGGATACCTTTGCCTGGATTAAAATATTGGAACGAAATGATGATGCCGAACATTGGAACGATGCTGAAGACGAACAGCCATAGAAATCCCGGGATCAGCATCAGATAATAATGTTTGGCGAAGCCTTTCATACGCATGACAGCACTCCCTTCCCCCGAATCTTGCATCGAGTGTTCCAGAGCTCCTGACGGGTGCCGGGAGCTCTGGCTATGTGGTTCTTAGTATGCCTTAAGATCACTGCGCAAGTGCGTCCTTAACCTCCTGGGTAATCTGGTCGCCGCCTTGACGTTTCCAGTTCTCGACGAAGGAGTCGAATGTCTCCAGTGGAGCAGCACCCATGATGATGCGCAGGAAAGTTTCGTCCTCTAACTTGCGCAGATTCACCCAACGGCTCTCCATTAACGGTGTCTGCTCATACAGAAGACTGGGCACCTCCTCAAACTCGGTATCAACCAGCGGCCTGCCGCCCACCATGATGGAGTACGATCGAGTCCATGCTCCCCAGTTCGCTTCAGGGTTCCATGTTGAAAGATCCATAGAATCGTAAGGCTCGTTTTTGATCGTCTTGATGCTTGCGATGTCCGAAGGCAGCAGTTTGTAGGCCTTGTCATTTGCAAAATCCTCGGCGGTTTTATTGCCTGCCAGCACATCACGGAGGGCTTTGACTGTAAATTCAATTTCGTCGGATGGTGCGTATACCACGCGGAGCGGGTAGTAACCAGGACCGCCTTTGCTCGGGTCAAAGGTGTTCTCTTGCTCGTTTTTAAACAGATTGTTTAGCAATTTCATAGGAACTTCCGGATGCTCGTAATCTTTCCGAACCACCACAAACTCAGTAGAAGGTGTAGCAGCATGTGGTCTAAATTCGCCATTTTGATTCAAAGGCAGAGCATAAGCCTGCCAATTGGCTTCGGCATCATTTTTTACGGCATTGGTTAGCGGGCCGTAAGCCATCCACCATGGCGCAAAGAACATTCCGGATTTTCCGGCGATAATGGGCTCATCTGCTTTGTTACGAACCCCCATCTCTGGATCAATAAGTCCCTTGGAATACAAATCTCTTAAACTAGCTAACGCCTCACGAGTCTCCGGCAGGATTGAGCCGTATACAGGGCTGCCATCCTCGCCCTCGAGCCAGTATCCAGGGAAGGAGTCATGCGCGGAGAAGATTGCGTCAAAACCGTATAAATTGTTCTTCGACTCAAGGAAGTTCGCATACAGCTTGCCACCACTTTCGGGTCCGGTGATCCCAATCGTATCGCGCTGACCGTTACCATCAGGATCTTTTTCGACGAAAGCACGGGCGACTTCCTCAAGTTCTGCCATCGTGGTTGGCGGTTCAAGGTTCAGCTTATCCAGCCAGTCCTGCCGGATCCACAAGAGGTGAATGCCATCGGCATTGGCTTGCACACCCGGAAGGGCCATCATTTTGCCATCGAATGTTACCGCATCTAAGGCAGCACCGTTGGTGTTTTCAATGATTGTCTTTATATCCGGGGATGCATATTGTTCATACACCTCCGTTAAATCGGCAATTTGGTCGGCTTCGACCAATTGGCGCAGCTCAACGGCATTGACGACCATAGCATCCGGCAAATCGTTACTTGCAATAGCGAGACTAATTCTCTGACGAAGATTCTGCCCAGAGGCAGCAAATTGATGATCGACGTCCACATTAAGCGCTTCCTTAATCTGACGAGTGTATTGATTGTTGAGCGGCGTGTCGCCAGGAGGCAATTCATTATCGGTGGGATCGATTTCAATACTGATGCTGATCTGGACAGGTTCTTCGTAGCGGCCAAATGGATCGGCGGGTTCGCTTGACTCCGCGCTTTTCTCCGGTGCAGCCGGCGTGTTATTCGTCGTATTGCTGCAAGCTGCTAGAACGAGAAAACAGGCCAGTAACAGCGCTAACGTTTTTGACATGTTTTTCATAATTACACCCCTTCTTTCAGATTAATGGAATAACTATTCGTATGGACCATTTAACTGTAACACAATGAAACCGCCTTCAAGGATAGAAGGTGGTTTCTTAATGAGGGGGTCATATGTACAAAAATTTACGGCTGTTGCGGGTGGTTGGACATTTCACACACTAAGGAGAAGACATCTGTCTACCCGTGATTTTTTCAATTGAAAGATAACGGCTTTGGCACCTGATTTTTTGAAATCTCTGCTCAATAATCATTTTAATTTGTGTTATATTCTAGAAAGATTTTCCCGACTATTTCTGATTATGCACGTCATAGACCATATGATTCAAAGAGAGGAGGAGCCAATAATCGATGGGGATGAAACGATGAAACCGGAAAAGGATTGGAAGTCCCGCCTGAAGCGATTGACCTTGAAAAATCGAATTCTTTTACTGTTTGCCGCAGCAACATTGATCCCTTTCATCTGCACCTGTTATCTGTCATACAACACCATTACATCCATTCTGAATACGAAGCTGCAATCCGGCATTCAAAGCAATTTAAAGCAGGTCCGATTGTCGCTTGAGAACACGCTGGACAACCTGAATCACGTTTCCCAACAACTGACCTTTAAGGGGAATGTCGGTAGGCAGCTTGAGAAGTTTTTGATGGCGAAGCAGCCGTACGACCGGAGTTATCTGACGGATGAAATCAAAAACCAGCTGAATCTAATCACGTTCACCAATCCCAATGTCGGGTTAACGCTGTATTATCTACGCGACGATCAGACCACTCTTTTTGAGAATACAGGCATGAAACAGCCATTCGATATCGATGACCTTCCCATCCTAGCAGCGTATTATGGCATCACCTATTTTGGACCGCATATCAGTAAAGATCGATTCAACAATCAGTATGTGCTTTCCGCCTTGAGAAAGGTTGATTTGCCGGAGAGGGAGGATGCCTATGTCTACATTGAGTCCGGTTTCAAGCTGACGCAGAGCATTCTTGATTTGGATGAAGTCAGCAAGCATACCAATCATTTAATACTGGACAACAACGGAAGAATTTCATACAGCGAGCTTCAAGATATCTTTCCTGAAAATTCATTTTTTTCGGACTCTCTAGCGCCTTCCCTGGTGACAGGTATTACGTCCGACTATTATTGGTATCGACAAGTCAGCAATCAGGGCTGGAGTGTGGTCTCGCTTATTGCGAAATCCGACTACAACCGCGAGAAAAATCGCTGGATGATACAGATGCTGGGGCTGGCGCTGCTGTTCGCTGTAGTTAGTCTGTCGATTGGCTGGCTTCTATGGAAAATGGTGTACCGGCCGCTGTCGCGCTTTAATAAGGAGATCAAATCGATTGCGGGCAGCAATTTTAATGCGGCTGCCACGCAATCGCGCATCCCGGAATTTGAGATGGTGTTAAACCAATTTCAACATATGAAGGTTCAGATTACGCAGCTGTATTCTGAAGTCAAGGCCAAGGAGAAGCGCAGAGCGGATCTGGAGATCGAGAAGCTGCAGTATCAGATTAATCCGCATTTTCTGATGAATACGCTAGATACCGCGCACTGGCTAGCCGTTATGAACGGTCAGGAGGAGATCGACAGGCTTGTCACTTCGTTAAACAAACTGCTTTACTACAATCTCCGCAAAGGCAACAGTGTCGCGACCATCAGGGATGAGATTGATTCACTGAAGCAATATCTCATTCTCCAGCAGATTCGATACAATTTTCAGTTCGATGTCAATATTCACGTGGACGACGCATTACTCGAAGTGACGGTTCCTAGATTCATTCTGCAGCCGTTGGTTGAAAATTCGCTGTATCACGGGCTCGATGATAACGGCAGAATCGAGGTGGTGGTTAGAAAGAATGACAGACTTGAGATCGAAATTCGAGATAACGGTGGGGGGATCTCTGAGGAAAAGATTGAGGCATTGCTTGAGCAGGAACAGACTGAGCGCCATCGAGTGGGGATGGGAATCGGACTGAATTATGTCAAACGAATGTTAGAATTTCATTACGAAGGGAAAGCGAGTCTTACGGTAACAAGCGAGCTTGGCAAAGGTACCCGCATCATCATTTCGATACAAATCGAGGAGGAGAATTTAACGAAATGATCCATGTTCTCATCGTAGACGACGACAAGCTTGTACGTAAGGGACTGATGTCTTTTTTGCCATGGGAATCGTTCGGAATGAGAGTTGTAGGCGAAGCTGCCAACGGGGAGAAGGCGCTCGATTTTCTGAAGGCGAATCGGGTAGATCTGTTAATGACCGATCTGGCCATGCCGGTGATGTCGGGCATCGAATTAATTCGGGTTGTGCGCAAGCAATATCCGAATATCGCGATCGCCGTGCTGACTCTTCATCAGGATTTTGAATACATCCAGGAAGCGCTTCGACTGGGTGCCATTGATTACATTGCCAAGGTAGAGCTTGAAAAAGAACAGTTCGAAGAAGTGTTTCAGCGCATTCACTCCCGCATTGTGGAAGTGAAGCAGAAGCACAAGAATGAGTCGGATTCGATAGTAGCGGCTTGTTCTTGCGATACGGCCTATGCGCTATTGACGTACCCGGATGAGCCATTAACAAGCAGAATGGTAGCGGATTGCGTTTCATTGGGCTGGATAGCCGAAGCGGATGGATCCGTTCTGATGTGGCTGACGGATCTTTCCAAGGAGGTTCAGTCTCATGGCAATGACGATGAAGACCCGTTGCCGCCGATTCCAGACGGAACGCGCAGCACCGGATGGCATATGGTACGACTACGGCATACAGCCGATTTATCTCCATCCGAGCTGCTTCAACGAATACGGGCCTACAGGAGCAGAGATTTTTTCTACGACTGTGACGGCAATGAGCCCTATCCGATCGAGAAGTCTGTCATGGAGCTGACGGCGGAACTTCCTGAACCGGGAGAAGAAGAGACCGCCACTGTGAAGGAATTACTGCACGCCTTCACCTGGGTCCATGACGATGAAGCCTTTGATAAGCTTTGTAGTCGATTGAAAAAACTGCGTATACCCGTCTCCAAGCTAATGCAATGGATCTATGGCTGTATGGTTGACTGGAACCGGCTTTATAGAGCGATACAACCTGATGATATCAAGATGCCTGATACATTTACGTGCTGGCGGGAGGTTGCGGACTGGCTGAAACAATTCAGGGAAAATGGGATAACGCTATCAGGCAGCCTGCAGCTGAGCCCCGAAGTGAGCGGCAGCATTATGACGGCGGTCAAAATCGTGCACGACGAACTTGAGTTTCCGTTATTCGCTATCGATGTCGCGAAGCGGGTCAATCTGAGCCGAAGCTACTTCTATCAATGTTTCAAAGAAATCGTTGGCTATTCCTTCAATGAATATCTGCGCAAGGTACGGATCGATAAGGCGAGGGAATACCTGGAACAGACGGCCAGGCCAATTGTCTGGATTGCCAAGCAAACCGGATACGAGGATGAGAAATATTTCAGCAGAACTTTTCGAGAGCAGACAGGCATGCTGCCGAGCGAATATAGACAGCGGTATAAGGCGAGGTAGGCACTAGTTAAACTCCTGAAATACTAAAATTATTTTGTTACAAACAATAACTGTGATAAAATGTAATTATCAATAAATGGAAGGGATTGATATTATGAACTTATCAATCTTAGCTTTTATTTTTGTTGGGATCATCACTATCTATGCTATTGCATTTACAATGATAATTAAGCTACTTGGCCGGAAGTTTAAAGACAAATCCAACATGTATTTTCTATATGCATCGATTATCTTGGTTATCCAATCATATCTTATAATTAAGGATTTTTTAGGAAAACAGCCTCTAAGTTCAGTCAATACTTTATTCTTCTTAATGGCGTTCATGCTGATTTTCCAAGGAATAAAACGAAAAAATCAAATATGTAGCAAGATCAATAAGCCACTTGGAAAGGAACCAGGTGGCTTATCTTCGTCTACAATTTTATCAAATATGATAAATATAATAGCCCCCCATTTTTACAAACGCATACGGTTTCCTGATTCATTATTTTGTACCGATTGCCAAAATGGACAAGAGCTTTGTATTTTTTAGCGTTTAGGATGACAAAGATGGAATATTCGTCAGTCAGCGGTGACCAATAATAGATTAATTTATTGAACATAAATGGGATTCCTGCAAATTTGTATGCCGGGTTATCACCTTTTATAAACATCATTGCCCTATAGGCAGAAAAACGGTAAATTTAGTACCTTCATCAGACTGACTCGCAACGCGGATGAACCCGCAGTGGGCTTTTACAAAATGATGAGCGATAGATAACCCGAGCCCCGTACCGCCTGTATGCCTCGAGCGCGCTTCGTCTACGCGGTAAAATCGATCGAATAGGTGGGGCAGCTCTTCCGCCGGTATTCCGATGCCGGTATCGATCACCGAGACACATGCAAAGAACGCATTCCTTTCAAAGACCCGGTCTTCGATTTTAACAGTAATCTTCCCTCCACGAGGCGTGTAACGAATCGCATTAGTCAGCAAATTAATGAAAACCTGCGTGATCCGTCTCGCATCGGCCATAACGGTAACCGGACTCGAAATCGTATAAAGACAAACGTCTAATCCGTTTTCTTCCGCTTCGTATTTCACGTCGTCCACAATTCGTTCTAGGTGCATCGCAAGATCGAGCGGTTTACGTTCGAGCGACAACCGGCCCGATTCGGCCAGCGACAATATATGTAGATCGTCCACAAGCTGACTGAGCCGGATTACCTCATCGTGAAGCCGAAGCAGCATTTCCGGGGGAACATGATGACCGGCCTGCTGATAATTCTCCAGTTTAAGCTGCATCACGGAGAGCGGCGTGCGAAGCTCGTGAGCAATATCGGCCACCAGTCGCCTGCGGGTCTCTT
>NZ_AEXS01000031.1:0-13561 GCF_000204455.1 Paenibacillus sp. HGF5
GCAGCAGATCGGGCTGGCTAAGCAAGGCCTGCATAATATTGACCTTCTGCAGCATCCCCTTGGAGCATAGCGTCATCTTCATGTCCTGCAGTTGAAACACATTCAGCATGGCATCGATCCGCTTCGCGGCTTCTTGTTTGTCCATGCCCTGAATGCCGGCCATGTGGCGCAAATATTCGGAAGGGCGAAACCGCAGCGCAGGAAAACGTTCCGGTACATAGCCGACGCGCAGCGATGTTCCATATTCGATCCTGGACCCTTCCGAAGGGTTAGCAAGCCCCGCGATCACATGCAGCATGGTGCTCTTGCCTGCGCCATTGCTTCCCGTTATCGCAACGCACTCAGCGCGGGAGATGCTCCAGGTGATGTTATGCAGGACGGCATACTTACCGAAACGCTTATGTACTCCGTTCAATTCCAGCAGTTCCTGCAAACACTTCAACTCCTGTTCACATATTCTGGTGTTTGTATTTCGTTCAGGTATTTTTCGAGCACGATCGTGCCGGCGCCTATGACGCCCGCATACTCTCTCAACTTGGATGGCTGAAGCACGATTTTATCGTGAAAGCTGGACAAGCTTCTGTTATATGATGTTTCTCTTACATATGTGAAGAAATCCGGGTACCGGTTCGCAAGGACTCCACCGATGATAATGGTCTCCGGGGTTAGCAGATTCATGACATTAGCCAGGGATATGCCGACATAACGAGCCGATTCGTTCAGCATATTGGCAGCCAATGGATCTCCGCCCAGACCGGCCGTGATCACATCGGTGATGTCCAATCCGTGATCATTGCCATCAAACGAGGTTTGAAGAGAACTGGCAGCTCCGCGCCGCAGCTCTTCTCCGACCCTGCGGACGATGGCCATACCGGATGCGATCGCTTCCAGGCAGCCGGTATTGCCGCAATTGCAGCGCGGACCGTCAATATCGATCGTGCAGTGACCGATCTCACCGGCTCCAAAAGGGTAGCCCTGATATATTTTCTGGTTGAAGATCAATCCGCTACCTATCCCGATATCCGCATCCACGTATACCACATGGTTGAAATGCCTGCCGTTTCCATACCATAACTCACCGAGTGCCATCACGTTAGCGTCCTTCTCGATTTGGGTCGGAAGCTCCGTATTCTCCTCGATCAGTCCCTTTAATCGTACCTGATGCAGTCCGGGAAGGTTCGGCGGAGACAGAATCTTGCCTTGGACCGGATCAAGCGGTCCAGGAGCTCCCACCCCTATGCCGATGATTTGGGACTTCAGGCCCGACTCGTCCAATACGGCTTGGATCGTGGAGATTATGACATTCACCACGCTGCCGCGATTGGCGTTATTTTCAAAGGAGGAGCGTTTCTCCATCATCGCTTTCCCCTGCAAATTAATGACTGCCGCTCTTACGAAGGAGGCGCTGATATGAACGCCAACCGTGTAAATATCACCGGGATTCAAGGAGAGGAGTTTGGGCTTCCTGCCCCGGATGGACTCGTCATAAAACCCGGCTTCAGCAATCAATCGATCCTTCATCAGCTCATCCACCAAATTGTTCACGGCGGTAAACGTCAAATTCATCTTGGCTGCGATTTCCGCTTTCGTTAAACTGCCGTAGTCGCGGAGCAGCGCGATAATGCCGATACGATTCAGGTTTTTGACATGCCGATTGTTCTTGCCAACGGAACTGTTCATCTTACAACCTCATTCTTTTTACCCATAATTGTTCTTGCCCTCTCACACCTCTATCATAGGGGAAAATTCGGAGTTAGTAAAATCCATTACTCGAACTGCAAATGAAAAGCCTGACCTCCTATTCGGAAATCAGGCCTAGTTATATCACACAATAGAAACTCGTTAGATTAAACGTGGCTCAGCATTTCGCGGCATGCTTCGGCACATTTCCGGCATGCTTCCGCACATTGTTTGCAATGCTCATGATCATGCTTCTCGCACTCTTCCGCGCAAGCCAGGCATGCCTTGATGCAGAGCTCGCAAATCTCCTTAACGTAAGGGCTTTTGCGGGACATGGCTTGAGCCGCGAACGCGCAAATATCCGCACACTCTCTGTCGAGTGTAATACAATCGCGAAGCATGGCCAGTTCGTATTCTTTCAGGCAGGATACATAGCATACATTGCAAGCGTTCATACATTGGAGACATGCTTCGATGCATTCTTTATATTTGAGTTCATTTAACATTGGATAGATCCTCCTTGTAGTTATTACGCTATGCCTTTGTATTAAACGTTCGACTGCCCTCTGAATCAAACGCGGCCAGAAAGTCCCAAGGTACAATTGCCCAGAATGATCAGGCAAAATGGTTGACTTAGGCCCCGCTTGTCTTCCCCTCCAGCTTTTCAAGCTGCTCCCTTAGCAGCGATTTCTGAAAATGCTCCCCGATAAACACCACCACATCCGGCACTTGGCCCTGGGGCGTTATCTTCATAAAATCGGATTCGCGAAACGCGTACTGGAACAAAAAACGGCTGTTCGTATCGCTGAAAGTGAGAATGCCCTTCGCCCGGTATACATCCCTTGGCAGCCCGGCTATCAATCGTTCGAACTCCACGCTGTTTACCGGATGGCTGAAGTAGTATGTGTACGACATGACATGATCATGGGAGCCATGATCATGTGTTTGGTCGTGGTTGTGGTCATGCTCATGGCTGTGGCTGTGGTCATGCTCGTGGCTGTGGCTGTGTTCATGCTCGTGGCTGTGGTTGTGGTCATGCTCAGCGCTGTTGGCTTGCTTGTTTTTGTCTCTGTGCTCATGGGCATCCCCGGCCTCTCGATGATGTACAATCGAATGCTCATTCCGATCCCCGGGATCGCTCTGCAGCAAATCTTCAACATTCAAGTCGCATCGCACCGAAGGAACAATCGAGGCATGCGGATTCCACCGCTTCACCAGCTCTCGAATCGTCTCTCTGTCCCGGTCCTCGACCAGGTCCATTTTATTAAGGACGAGCGCGGAGGCTGCGCGAATCTGCTCCTGCATCAACCGGTAGGTCTTTCCCTTCTGCTCTATGTTCAAATGCAGCAGATGCGCGGCATCCACGACAGTGATCAGTTTTTTCACGTCAATTCTCATATATAATGAGGCTTCCGCTGTCGCGTCCAGAATTTCCATCGGATTGGCGATTCCCGTCGCTTCGATAACGATGACATCCGGCCGCTCCCGCTGGATCAGCAGCGCGATTTCGGAGGATAAATCGGAACGAATGGTACAACAGATGCAGCCGCTCAGCATCTCTGCCGTCGGCACCGCTTCATCGGCTGCCAGCCCTTCAATGTTAACCTCGCCGATCTCGTTCATGACAATGGCCGGCCGCAATCCCTGCTGCTTGAAGGAGGCAATGAGGCGACTAAGCAATGTCGTTTTTCCACTGCCGAGAAAACCTGATAAAATATAAATGGGTGTTACGTGCTCCACGTTCCATACTCCTTTGCGCACATTTGTTTATTATGCTAGCGAGTGTACTACATTTCATCCGTCTACCGCAAGCGTCCCGCCATTAACTGAACAGGAGTTGTCATAACGCATGAATTCAACGCAAGAACATAAACAGCAATCCCCCGCTTCCGTGAACTGTATGGTGATTACGGTTTCGGACACGCGGACGAAGGACACGGACAAGAGCGGCAAACTGATGATCGGCTTGCTCGAAGAAGCCGGACATGCCGTCGTGGCATACAGCATTGTTCCAGACGACTACGAAACGATCCGTGAAACGGTTTATTCCGCGGCCAGCGCTTCGGAGATCGATATCGTGTTACTAACCGGCGGAACAGGCATCTCAAGCCGGGATACCACCTATGAAGCGGTCTCTTCGCTGCTGGATAAAGAACTCCCGGGATTCGGAGAGATCTTCCGCTTCCTCAGCTTCACCGAAGATATCGGGTCTGCGGCTATTCTAAGCCGCGCGATCGGCGGCACGATAAGCCACACAGCCGTTTTCTCGATGCCGGGTTCCAGCGGTGCCGTAAAACTTGCGATGAACCGTATCCTCCTGCCTGAGCTACGGCACGTCAAATATGAGCTGGATAAACACCGGTCATAACCAACTAACGCCGGGCACCATGCAAAAGGCCGGATGCATATGGGCATCCGGCCTTAGCTGTATCCTAACTGCTGGCGCGTCGTTGATGTTTGGCAAGCAGGGAGGGCGCTATTTTTTTGACCTGGTCATAATAGTTATCCGTTTTGTCGCCTGTCGACGTATAGACGATGGACGTTTCCTTGTCACTTATGATCAGATTATGCCCGCCGGCCGCATTGGCATCCCCTTCCGTTACGCCATAGATTTCCTTGAGCCCTTTTTCCCTTGCCGCTTGATTCTGATAGACGTACACGGTAATAAACTGGCTTGCATCATAATTGATCCGGTATTGATATGTGATATTGCCGACGTTGTCCTCTACATAGGTTTCGTTGGTCAACGGCATATCGGCCTGGTTGAACGTGGCCTGGAGATCCTCAAGGAATTTTCCGTTCATGCCACGACCTGATATCCGGGCCTCTCTGGAGCCTTCCTCGTAAGCCCTCATGTTATATAGGCGCATCTCGTCCCTGGCCACCTGCCTGGAGCAGCCGACCGATATGGCAAGAATGGAACAGAGCAATAACACGGTAACGATTTTGCGGTATTTCATGTTCACTCCCCCTTCCTTAGGTGTCAAAGGCTACCTTCCCTTAGAATGCCTGTGGGAGAGGAACATTATTCGATAAAAACGGCCAAATATTATAAGGCGATGACGCTTCGTCCTACCGCCCCGCCCTGCAGGATGGTATTCAGCACTTCGGGCAAATCGGTCAATCCGTATTCGCCGATTCCTTCTTGAAGCACGGATGTCGGCTTCCATTCATTCGCCAGCTTGGTCCATAACGCTCGGCGGTAGGCCATGGGGCAGTACACCGAGTCGATGCCAAGGAGATTGATTCCCCTCAGTATGAACGGAAACACCGTCGTTTCAAACGCACCGCCGCCCGTCATGCCGGAAACGGCGACGCTTCCGCCGTATTGTACGCTTTTCAGGATGGCGCCCAAATGATTACCACCGACGGGATCTACCACGGCTGCCCATTTCTCGGCGGAGATGGCCCCCTTGGAGGCTGCTGCAGCTTCTTCTCTGGAGATCACCTCATGGGCTCCCAGCTTCAAGAGCCAGTCGATCTGGCTGGATTTTCCTGTCGATGCCGTTACCCGATAACCTAACTGGCTAAGGATGGATACCGCGAAGCTGCCGACTCCCCCGGTCGCGCCCGTAACCAGAACGGAACCCTGCTCCTGCCGCAACCCATTCCGCAATAAAGCCTCGATCGATAAAGCAGCCGTAAACCCTGCGGTTCCGATGGCCATCGCATCGCGCGGAGACAAGCCCTGCGGCAGGGGAACGAGCCATTCTCCCTTAACCCGTGCATATTGGCTGAACCCGCCTTCATGGGATACCCCTAACTCATAACCGGTACAGAGGACGGAATCGCCCTCCTTGTAATCCGCATGAGCGGAATGCACGACCGTCCCTGCCAGGTCAATGCCTGGTATGAACGGATACCTGCGAACGATTTTTCCATCCGGTATGCTGGCCAGACCGTCTTTATAGTTGACCCCGCTGTAAAACACCCGCACGATAACGTCTCCTTCGGGCAGCTGATCCAAACTCACGTTCTCCACGCTGCCGCGAACCCCTTGCTCATCTTGACGAAGCACATAGGCCTGAAATTGGGTATCGTTGTACACACATATCACTCCTTGGGTTAGTTTAGGTGCTGTTAAGCAATCCGGATTTGCACTATGAATATGTCGAAGCTTTATACATGCTCCCGGAAAATAGCGGCTTCTGCGCTTTCCCGAGAAATAATCCACTTTCGTCTTTTATAATCAGAACTGTGTTATTATGGAAAAAGAATCCTTTTATAAAAAAATGATCAGCAGGAGTTGAAATCCACGTTATGACTCATTTTGATGATGGATCTCAACGTAGATCCTTCCGCTTCTCGTTCTTGCTCACTCTGGTGACGCTATTTCTGTTACCGGTCGTCCATAAACCGATAAACCAGATTTTTGAATTCCTTGGTATACATACACAATCAGGGGGCATTGCGGGCTCGTTTCTCGTTTTCTTTCTAAGCTTGGGTCTCGTTCTTACGCTGTTTAGACTAGTCTTCTGGGTTTTCCCTTTGATTACCTGGCCTGGTCTCAAAGTGTACGTACTAATCGGCCTCCTCTTCATTTTAATGACAGGGATCTACGAATACGCAAACACACACCGCTCGATCGAAGCGGCGGTATTCAAGGAGAAACACGGTTTTCTTGAAGCACCTTTCAGCATTAATCATGCTGAAATCATACAATCCGAATTAATCTCTGAGAAGGCCTATTCTTTCGTGGTGACATCTAGATCGGGACTACAATTATCCACCTATACCAAAGGATGGTTCGGATGGAAGATGTCCGCCGTATCTATATTATACCCTTCTCCCAAGAATCCCTCTTCTCCGTCCGTATTCTCGGAGACAAGCATGGATTCATCACTCGTATTTGGCCTGTATAGAAGCACAGAACCCATTCAGATTCATATAAATGGTCAGCCGGCACATACCATACCCTACCAACAACTGAGGCCGGATGTCAGTGAAGATTTGTACATATGGTATTACGAACGCCAGCCCGACATGCTAGAGAACAAGGACAAGCTTCATCTCACCGCGAGTGACGTCAACGGAAGTATAGTGGATCGACTTGACCTATAGGCCAAGTACAAAAAGACGCTCCCTTCTCCTGCCAAGCGGCAAGATTGGGGAAGCGTCTTTTTCATTGGTGTATTTTATATTCTAATCTTCATGCTGTTCCATGAACTCGGCCATCATCCGCTGTTTCACTTCCCAGACCTCTTCGCTCAGGTTCACGCGGTATATCTCCGGATTCAGCTTACGCAAATACTCGGGCCAGAACTGTCCCAGCTGTGCGTCATGATAGCTGCGGATTTCCTCCAGCTCCGGCAGTTCATACACCAATTCGCCATTCTGGAATATCGGTTCCAGCATGGACACCGCTTCAAAGTTCTTCACGTTTTTGCGCATGTAAGGATGCAGCGGATTAAACAGCTTCAGCTTACCGCTTTCCGGCGGCATCTCCTCTTCCGGGAAACAGATGTAATCGGCGATCGCTTTGCCGCTGCCCTTGGATATGATGCGGTACACGTCCTTTTTGCCGGGGGTGGATACTTTTTCAGGGTTGCCCGATATTTTGATGGTTGGTACCATCTTCCCGTCAACCTCCCGCTCCACCAGCTTGTAGACGCCTCCGAGCGCTGGCTGGTCGGCCGCCGTGATCAGCTGGGTACCGACGCCCCAAGTATCGACCTTGGCACCCTGTGCCTTGAGATCCAGAATCGTACCTTCATCCAGATCGTTGGATGCCACAATGCCTACGTAGTGAAGACCGGCCTCATCCAGCATCTTCCTTGCTTGAATCGACAGGTAAGCCAAATCCCCGCTGTCCAGACGAATGGCATTCATCCGCTTTCCTTGGGCCTCCAGCTTCTTCGCCGTTGCGATGGCATGAGGAATCCCGCTCTTTAACGTATCGAAGGTATCCACCAGCAGTGTCACTTGATCCGGCATGACCTCGGCAAAAATATCAAATGCCTCCTGCTCGCTCCGGAAGGTCTGCACCCAGGAATGCGCATGCGTGCCTTTGGTCGGAATGCCGAATTTCTCCCCGGCCAGCATATTCGAGGTAGCATGGAAGCCGGCCAGATACGCTGCACGGGCTCCCCACACGGCCGCATCCGCTTCCTGCGCGCGTCTTGTGCCAAATTCCAGCAAGGTATCGCCGCCGGCCACCTGACGGATGCGGGAGGCCTTGGTCGCGATCAAGGTCTGAAAGTTCATGAAGTTCAGGAGCGCGGTTTCGACCAGCTGCGTCTCGAAAATGGTGCCTTCCACCCGAATGAGCGGTTCGTTCGGAAATACCAGCGCTCCCTCCTTCATGGAATCAATATTCCCTTGAAACCGGAAGCGGCGAAGCTCCTCCAGAAATTCAGGCTTATACTTCTCTTCCTGTTTGGCCAGATACGCGATATCCTCATCCGAGAAACGCAAGGACTCGATATAATGCACGATCCTTTCCAGTCCGGCAAAAACGGCGTACCCGTTACCGAACGGCAGCTTGCGGAAATATCCCTCAAACACCGCACGCGTACGATGAGAGCCGTTAATCCAATGCGCATACATCATGTTGATCTGGTATTTGTCCGTATGTAGTGCTAATCCTGCTGTCAGCATCACGATCATCCTCCAGTATGACCCGGTTCATCCATGCCTCCGGGTAGTTCGAGCTGTCTATCGATTAAGAAATTCTTCGCTTCGCACAACGGCTGCCCCGAGACTGCCCTGAAAGTGGCTTAACGCCCACTTATGCCCCTCCGGGTTGAAGCTGGCAACGCCATCTTCATAGACCGTTATTTTGTATCCGTAATTATAAGCATCCACGGCGGTATGCAGCACGCAGATGTCGGTGCATACCCCCACGAGATCGACCTCGGTAATCCCTCGCTCCCGCAGCTTCTGGTTCAGATCCGTGCCGCAAAATGCGCTGTATCTTGTTTTATCCATCCAATAGATCGTATCCTTGCGATCCTCATAGACCTGCTGTAACTCGCCGTATAATTCCCGCCCCCGGGTTCCCCGGATGTTATGCGGAGGAAACAGCTTGGTTTCGGGGTGAAAAGCATCGTCCTGCTCATGCAGGTCCACGGCCATGACGACAAAATCTCCGCGATCGCTGTATAACCGGGTCAACTTTGCAATGGTCTTCTGAATGTCGATGGCGGGCTTCCCTACCGGCAGGTTACCATCCACGAAATCATTCGTGAAATCTATCACGATTAAGGCTTTCATCTGACACACTCCTCTACGACATGATTAATGTGATCGATAAAATAACAGCGGGTTGAATCATAGACCTGCTACGTATAAATCGATAGCAGCGGCGCATGATCCGTAAATCGGTACAATTGGGCCGGACGTTGGGAATATTGGTTGGAGCTTAGCGGCTTGCCGTTCTCATCCCGCGCTTCTTCCAGTATCCCCTGCCTGCTGCGGGTCGATGTGATTTTACGGATAAAGTTGGGTTCGTTGAACTCGGGCACAACCGTCTGGATGACCTGGTATAACTCGCTCAGCGTAAAATGCTCCGGCAAAAACTGCCTGGCAATCGTCGTTTGCAGCATTTGCAGCTGAATCTTGCGGTAAGCATCCATCATAATATCCCTGTGGTCAAAGGCAAGCTCCAGCTCCTCCAGAGCTTCCGCCACCGTAAACAGGCCAACCTCTTCCGCGTCATCGGCAGCCTGGCGGTGCTCCAGCATCCACTCCTCTACGAGTGCATAGAAGGCATGGCTGATAATCCAGCCCCTTGGATCACGTCCCGGCGCGCTATACACGCCCAAGTACTCCAAGTGTCCGCCGTCCACCCCGGTCTCTTCCTTCAGCTCCCGTTTGGCGGCATCGTAAATCGACTCGCTTTCACGGCAAAAACCGCCGGGTAGCGCCCACATGCCGGCACAAGGCCACGACCTGCGCCGGATCAGCATCACCTTAAGCTCCCGAATGGGCAGTGTCTTGGTAAAAGTCTTCCGTTCCCGCTTCGTCAGGGTAAACATCACGATATCGGCGGGCACACCGTCCGGTGTTCTGTATTTCTTGGCACTGCTCTTTGGCGCCTGTTCGCGATCCGTCATTTCCATCACCATAACTATTAATTTGATAATTTCATTATGACATATTTAAAAATGATGTCAAGGATTTCCTAGCCCGATCTCTATATAAGTTTACTATGCCCTATACATTCTCATTCTGTGCATGCCTTAACAAGAACAGAAAAGGTGCGGAACCATTCCGCACCTCGTTTCCTCTAACCGCAGCTGCTTGGCGGCGTATCTTTACCTGTTTCCACGTTCACTTTTTCCGAAACGGTATCGTGAATCACGGACACGACCAGCTGAAGGAGATAATTAATGTCGCTCTGACTTTGCTGGAACTCCATCACGAGCGGAATGCCGTCGATCTCCTCCTGCAGTTCTTCGATCTCGCGTTCGATTTTTGCTACCATGTCCTTGTTCTGGAACGTTTCAAAAGCCACGATTTCTTTTTGCTTTTTCTTAATGGTTTTGATCAGGTTTTGGACCCGTTCGTGATTCTGGATCTTCTCTTCCGCTTGCTTAAACATCTGAACTTCTTCGCTTGTGGATATTAAATCCGCCAGCTCGCCGGCTTTCGCCAGAATATCGTCGCGTATAATCAATTCACGCGTATTATAAGTGGACATACCGTAGGTGTTGGTACGAACATGATCATGTGCCAAGGTTCATCGCTCCAATTCTTCATCATCTATATGGGTATATGCAGGCATGGATCCATTGGGTAACGGTCTATGCTGCATTGGCATGCTTCTTGCCCCTCCATTATACCGCATCTGAGGCAGGAATCGCGTCCGGGATCATATCCCCTTTGATATACCAGGTCTTCGTATCCGTGATCCGTACATTCACAAAGCTGCCTACGAGGTCCGTCGAGCCTTCAAAATGCACCAGCTTGTTCGTGCGCGTGCGTCCGGACAGCATGGAATCATTGTTCTTGCTGACTCCTTCAACCAGCACCTCCACCGTAGATCCAAGCAGCCTGTCGTTGCTCTTGCGGCTGTATTCATTAATGGCGGCATTCAAGCGCTGCAGACGCTCGCTCTTAACCTCCATCGGCACATTATCCTCCATCACCGCTGCCGGCGTTCCTTCGCGCGGAGAATAAATAAAGGTATACGCGGAGTCATAACCTACTTCCCGTACGAGGGACAGCGTCTCCTCAAACTGCTCATCGGTTTCGCCGGGGAAACCGACAATGATGTCGGTGGTGAACGCTACATTGGGAATCGCCTTCTTAATCTTATGGGCCAGTTCCAAATAAGTCTCGCGGGTATATTTCCGGCTCATTTTCTTGAGCACTTGCGAGCTTCCCGACTGCACCGGCAGATGAATATGCTCCACCAGGTTGCCGCCCTTCGCCAGCACCTCGATCAGATGATCGTCGAAGTCCCTTGGATGGGATGTCGTGAAGCGAACGCGCGGGATATCGATTTTGTGAATATCATCCATCAGATCGCCGAAGCGATACTGGATATCTTCAAAATCTTTGCCGTACGCATTGACGTTTTGACCGAGCAGCGTAATTTCCTTATACCCTTGACGGGCCAATTCGCGAACCTCCGCAATGACGTCCTCCGGTCGCCGGCTGCGTTCCTTGCCGCGGGTGTAAGGGACGATGCAGTATGTACAGAATTTATCACAGCCGTACATAATGTTGACCCAGCCGCGGAGACCTTCCCTTTTCTTCGGAAGATTCTCGACAATGTCGCCTTCCTTGGACCACACTTCAACCACCATTTCCTTGCTGAAGAGCGCTTCCTGAATCAAGTGAGGCAGACGATGTACGTTATGCGTGCCGAAGATCAGATCCACGAAGCCATGCTTTTGGAGAATTCGATTCACGACCGATTCTTCCTGCGACATGCAGCCGCAAACCCCAAGCAGCATATCCGGCTTTTCCGTCTTCAGATGCTTCAGGTGGCCGAGTTCGCCAAACACCTTGTCCTCCGCGTTTTCACGAATGGCACATGTGTTAAGCAAAATGATGTCCGCCTGCTTGCGATCCTCGGTTGCCCGGTAGCCCATCAGCTCCAGCAATCCCTTAATCGTCTCGGAATCATGCTCATTCATCTGGCATCCGTACGTATACACGATATAATGCTTGCCAGCCCCGATGCTTCGGAACTCCTCAGGCAGCTCGGTATCGTACAAGACTTCGACACTCTGTTTGCCGCGTTGTTTTTCCTGTCTATGATTAGGCTCCGAAAGAATGTTGATTTCCCGGCCATTGATGCGAATTCTCTTCCCGTGTTCATCTTCCGAGAGAACTTTGGCTCCTGAAAAATCAAAATACTTGGAGTAGTCCTTACTTTCTTTCGACATGCTAGGTCACTCCTTAGATCCGCAAAATCTCTGGTTTACATGACAATATTGCTTAAATAGGCACTGTTTTAAATTATATCATGATCTTTATGCCTAAGCTACCACCCTGGTGCTATTAGAGCGTTCCTTGGCCGTTGATTTTCTTCTCCCATGTTCGGCAGCACGCCGCCCGTAAACTTGGAATTTCCAAAAAAGAGCCTGGCATCGATGAATCGATCCAGGCTCTTCTTGACTGCGAACTTGTAAAAGTTGCGCATGCGTGACACATACAGTAAGTTCTTATGGCTTTCTATAGCCGCGGATTAATCAATAATTTCAGCAGTGTCTCCGTTTTTGGCGCCGGCTGCGTTGGCCTCATCGGTATCGATGTGCATGTCGAGCGCAAAATTGTCGGATACGCGGGCAATGACGTTCTCCAGCACGAGGCCGCGTTCGCCGCCTAGGCGCACTTTGAGCAGGTCCTTGTCCTTAATGCCCCACTGTTCCGCATCGGATGTATGGAAGTGAATATGACGAGCGGCCACGATGACGCCTTCGTCCACCGTTACTTCACCTGCCGGGCCTTTAATCGTGATTCCCGGGGTACCGGCAATGTTTCCGGATTCGCGCACGGGTGCTTTCACGCCGATGGCAAAGGAATCCGTACGGGAAATTTCCAGCTGGGTTGCAGGACGCGCAGGTCCCAAAATTCTTACTTTATCGAATTGTCCCTTCGTTCCAATGACCGCTACCGTTTCGTTGGCCGCGAATTGTCCTGGCTGGGACAAAGGTTTGAACTCTGTAAGTTGATATCCAGGGCCGAACAATGCCTCAATATGCTCTTGGGTTAAATGAATATGGCGGGCGGATACACCCACAGGTACAGTTTTACTCATCTGTCTCACTCCTTGTTTTTCTCTATATGCTGTACATGCCATCACCTATTATACTCTCTATTACCCAAAAATAAAAAGGCAACCCGCGTGTTTCAGGCCGCCTTCTTTCGTTTCTTGAACGATCTGCAACAGGATTGTCATAGTTATCCTCGAATCCAGGATGTTATGCGTCATGTTCATCTTCTTGAACCGGCGATGAAGGCAAATGCTGTTCAAGAAAACGCAGCGGATTATCCGACATCCAGCCCTTGACCATCGATTCGGAATAAAACTTAAGCAGCAGCTCTTGAAAATCCGGATACCGGCCCGGATGCTCCAGCCCTTCGATCCATTGATCGATCCCGTCGAAATCCGACCCGAACATGATGTGCTTCTCTCCGCCCAGCTCACAAATCTTCTCGATGTGCGGCAGGACGTCCTCCGGCTTCACGCGCTCGACACCGCTGCGGATAAACCAGGGCACAAACGTGATGCCGATCATGCCGTTTAACGCTATCAGTGCGCGTATCTGTTCATCGCTCAAATTCCGGGGATGCGGGCAAATGGAGTACGCATTGGAATGCGAGGCAATGACGGGCCGCTGAGTCAGCTCCGCCAGTTCCCAGAAACCGGCCTGGGACAGATGGGACACATCCAGAATGATGCCTGTTCTATGACATTGCTCGATCA
>NZ_AEXS01000030.1:0-28905 GCF_000204455.1 Paenibacillus sp. HGF5
GTGGGACAAATGACACTGAAGGAGCTTAGAGAGCATCGCCAATATCCGGAGCAAACGAAGTCGGATGCTTCGCGCGCGGTATACGAGCGGGATTATTCGCGCCTGATCCATTCGCCGACGTTCCGCAGGCTGCAAGGAAAATCGCAGGTATTCGGCGCCGGCACCGGCGATTACTACCGGACGCGCTTAACGCATTCGCTTGAGGTGGCGCAGATTGCGAGAGAAGCGGCACGGAGCCTGACGCGCCTTTATCCCGAAGTGCTGCCGGAGCAGGCCGAGAACGCAGGGCTGATGATTGATCCCGAGGTGGTGGAATGCGCGGCGATCGCCCATGATTTCGGGCATCCTCCGTTCGGCCACAAGGGCGAAGAGGTGCTCCAGGGCATTCTGGAGAAACTCATTGACCGCAGGACCGAGAAGGAGCTGACGCGCCAGCCCGGCACGCCGACACCGGAGCAGGCGTCCGAGGTGCAGCAGGCCATGCGGCGCAAATATGAGCATTTTGAAGGGAACGCGCACAATTTCCGGCTGATCATGTTTTTGGAGAAAAGGGAGAACGTAAACGGCCTCAACCTGTCGGATGCGGTGCTGCTTGGCATCAACAAATATCCGTTTTCCGGCCTGGATAATCCCAAGGGGATGTATCGGCATGAGTGGGAATACATTTCCCATATCCGGAAGGAGTGGCAAATACCCGGCACGCACAGAACGCTGGAAGCGCAGCTTATGGATCTGTGCGATGACATCGCGTATTCCGCGCACGATCTGGAGGATGGCATCAAAGCCGGGAAGATTGAGGTGCACGAGCACTTTCTGCGGGACAGCCATCTCAACAAATTGATCGTGCAGAAGATCATGACGCTGGAAGACGAGGTGTGGAAGGGATGGACCAAGGAGCAGATCCAGCCGAAGGTGGATTTGGTGCTGGACGAGTTTCTGAAAATATGGAACGAAAAAATGCCGACCTGCGAGAATGATTATTCCCGTACCCGGCGCGAGGTCAAGGCCTACTGGGTCAGCCTGTTTGTGGGCAGCCTCGGCGTGATCGCGAACGGGGATTGGAAAAAGGTAACGTTTGTCAAAGACGGCGTCGAAGACGAGGATATGCTGCGTACCGTCAGCGTCCTGAAAAGTTTCGCCTGGGTGACCATGATTCGCGACCTGCGGGTTCAGCGCCTGCAGAAGCGCAGCGAATGGATCATCAAGCGCCTGTGGGATGCCTTTCTGGATCCTGTCGCTTCTACGGCGATCATTCCATCCGACTGGCTCCAGCGATACGAAGCGGACCAGAAGCGGTCGAATCCGATCTGGACGTGGGAGCATATGGTGATTGATTATATCGCAGGGATGACGGACGCTTTTGCCGAGAAAATCTATAACGAGTTGTATGGACTTAAGGTAGGTTCAATCTATGATTTGGATTAATAACGGCGATACAAGGGGGATGGCATGAATAGCCAATTGAAACTGAGTGTGCTTGATCTGGTTCCGCGTTGGGGAGAGAGCTCGTTCGAAGAAGCCTTACAGCAAGCGGTGATACTGGCGCAGTCTGCGGAACAATGGGGCTACGGGCGATACTGGGCAGCGGAGCATCATGATCTGGAGCACCTGTCCTGTGCGTCGCCCGAGATCCTGCTGTCCCATATCGGCGCCCGGACAACGCGCATCCGGCTTGGTTCCGGGGCCGTGCTGCTGCCCCATTACAGCCCGCTGAAGGTGGCGGAGAATTTCCGTATGCTGGCGGCGCTGTATCCCGGTCGCATCGATCTCGGGATCGGGCGGGCGCCGGGGGGTTCGGCCCATACGAGCATGGCGCTTAGCGGGAATTTCCTGGGGCATGTGGCGGATTTGCCGCAGCGGATTCGGGCTTTGACCGAACTGCTGGAGGACCGGTATCGCTACGACGATGTGCCGGTGGCAGCCAAACCGGTACCCACAGCGCAGCCGGTGATGTGGATGCTCGGCACGAATACGAAAAGTGCGGGGTATGCGGCCGAATTCGGGACGGGCTATGTATTCGGCCAGTTTATGAGCGATACGGACGGGGCGGAGATTCTCCGTTCTTACAGGGAAGGCTTTCAGCCAAGCGCTGATCTGAGAGAACCGCGTGCGATGGTGGCGGTGAGCGTGATTTGCGCGGAGACGGAGGAGCAAGCAAGAAAGCTGGCCGCGCAAATTCCACGGCCTGGGGAGAGCGACCTTCCTTCGGAACCGACGGATTCCGATTCTTCCGGTCCATCCCGGAGGCTAATCATCGGCACGCCTGCAAGCGTGCGAGATAAGCTGCAGTTGATGGCGGAAAAATACCGGTGCGACGAGTTCCTGGTCGTTACCCCCGTGAGCGATTACGATGCGCGGCTGGAATCGTATCGGCTGTTAATGGGGCAGTAGCGACTGCTGCACACTGCTGCACATATATAATAGAAGAGAGACGAAATACATGATGAATACGAACGACTTTGACATGACCTTCGGTCCGTCCTCCATGAGCGATATATCATCTTATCTGTATACGTATGCCTGTCATGAAACCGAGCGGGCGCTATGCTTGATGGAGCTGACGGAGCTGTTCGGTCAGGGGCCTGACGGAGCGGACTGGCTGGAAAGCGAGCGGCGGGTCGATCCGGATCGCAGCCCGTTCCTATCGGCCTGCCTTGACGTCAAGATGATTGGAGAATCCATCGAAAGCATCGCCGAGCAAGCAGGCCGCATTCAACTGAACCAAACGACCTTCAAAGTCGTCTGCCTTAAGGCGGGCGATCGTTTCAGCTATGATCAATTGCGCGGTTTCGAACGGATGGTAGGTGGCCGAATTGAAGGAACGGCGCAGATGAAATCTCCGGATGTCACGCTCGGTTTGATATCCCTAAACGGAATCTGGCGATTGGGGGTAATGCACGAGCCTGAACGTGCTTGGCTGGAGCATAAGCGGAAGCCGCAAAATTATTCGACAGGCCTCAGCTCAAGGGTGGCCAGGGCGCTGGTCAATCTGGCCGTTCCTCGGATAAGCGGTGCTACACTCCTGGATCCCTGCTGCGGAATGGGGAATGTATTGATCGAGGCATTCTCGATGGGAATCCCGGCCGAGGGCCGTGACATCAATCCGCTGGCGGTTCGCGGAGCGAGGGTGAATCTGCGGCACTACGGCTATGATGACAACAAAGTTGCCATCCAGGACATGAATACGCTGCACGGACATTATGATGCCGCTGTACTGGATTTGCCGTATAATCTATGTTCCGTTTTTCCGGAGGAAGAGCAGCTGCGCATGCTGAAAAGCTTACGCCGCTTGTCAGATCGCGCTGTCATCGTTAGTACGGAGCCGCTAAGAGAGCAGCTGACGGACACGGGGTGGAAGGTGCTTTCTCATTGCACGACCCGCAAGGGGAGCTTCGCAAGAGATATTTGGCTGTGCGTATAAACGGCTACCCGAATTATTCGGCAGGATCATATCGATACTTCTCCAAATCAATGATGCCTTTATGATTGACGGCAACGCCTTCGTCCTGCAGATACAGCTCCTGCATGAGCCTGGACTCGTCGTCTTGGATGGCGATTTCTCCTTTGGCGTTGACGACTCGATGCCACGGCAGCTTATGAATATGACTGAGGGTGTGAAGTATTCTGACGACCTGTCGGGCACCCCTGGGGCTGCCGGCCAGTCTGGCCACCTGTCCATAAGTCATCACGTATCCTTCCGGAATGCTCTGAATCACTTCAATGACGCGTTTTGTATACGGCTGCATTTATGTGTGCTCACTCCATTTTCCATATAAATAAAAAGGGCGTCCCGACAGGCATGGAAAACCTCGGGACGTTCCTTTTTTTGACAAGCTCCTTAAACCAACGCGTGGATCTAGATACGAAATGGTGCTTCACGACTTGTTGCCTGGTCTTAGTACGACTTGCTGTAATCGATCACATTGCGGGATAACGGCTCTCCGTTTACGTAGTGCTTTAAATTCTCCAGGAAAATATCCACGGCACGCTCGCCGTATCGATCCGTATCCCCTGCCATGTGAGGCGTCATGATGACGTTGTCCAGGTTCCATAGCGGATGGTCCGCAGGAAGCGGCTCTTCCTCGAAGACATCCAGTCCCGCGCCTGCCAAAGCTCCGGATTGCAGCGCTTGAACCATGTCGTCCGTGACCACGGTCTGGCCGCGGCCTACGTTCACGAAGAAGGCGGAGTCCTTCATCGCCGAGAATCTTGCCGTATTGAACAGTCCGCGGGTTTCATCGGTGAGCGGCAGGATATTGACGATATAATCGCCTTGCGCCAGTGCTTCATCGAGCTGATCGACCTTATACATCGATTCCACGTTAGGATCGGACTTGCCGGAGTTGCGGACCCCAACGGTCCGCATGCCGAACGCCTGGGCCACCCGTGCCGTATGGCTGCCGATTTGGCCGACGCCGACGATGACGATGGTTTTGCCAGCCAATTCCGTGAACGTGCCGGATGTATCCCACTTGTTGTTCGACTGCTGACGGATCGCCAGATGAAGGTTGCGGTTGAAGGCCAGGATCATCGCGAAAATATGCTCCGTGATCGGAACGCTATGTACGCCGCTGGCGTTGGTCAATTGAATGCCTTTTTCCTCAAGTTCCCGGAGCGGCATTTTATCTACCCCGGCCGACCAGGCTTGAATCCATTTGAGTTTACTGTCGGCGGACAGTACCTCCTCCTGCATGGAGCGTGACCAGCCGATCATGATGTCGGCATCCCGAACGATGCTTCCCGTCAGCTCTTTCGCTTTTGTCACCAATAGGTCATAGTCGGGGGCAATCTCCTTGATTTTTTGCTGCTGCTCGGCGGTTAAGTCGTGTATGGACAAGATGTTCGGCATGGTACTACCTCCTAAGGAATATGATGTTCAACCAGAATCATAGCGAAAATCTCTTAGGGAACATATTATCAGAAATCATCGCTTTGCGCATGAACGAACGGACGCGATTGGTAAATTTGTACATGAATTATTGTCCGATTTATGGTAAATTGAAGCTTCATCATATTTTTAGGCGAATTTGATGTACCCCTCATACTATTTTCAGATGTTCTTGCTCAAACTATAAACGAACCAGGAAAACATGGTGGCAGTGCTTAGACTGCTTGCGATAAAAGATGATTGGAAGGAAGTGTCGTAGTTGAGCCATTCGGCTGAGGGAGCTATGGATCGTTTGTTTGTTGCCGTGCGTCTGCCTTCGGAGGTCTCCTCCCGGATACAGGATTGGACGGAAACATTGAGGAAGCAAGCCAATTTCAAAAAATGGGTTCATCCGCAGGATTATCACATTACCTTACAGTTTCTGGGCGATACGCCCTCTCATCGCATAGCGGAGCTTACCGGTGCGCTCCAGGAAGTAGCCAAGGAACGCAAGCCCTTCAAGCTCAGTCTTTATGATGCCGGCGTGTTCGGGGCAAGCGGCTCCCCAAGGATTCTATGGGCTGGGGTCGGCGGGGATCTGGATGCGCTCGCTGAGCTGCAGCAATCGGTCGTGTCGCGGATGGAATCTTTTGGATTCGTCCCGGAGGAGCGCCCCTTTCGACCGCATATTACAGTTGGCCGGAAATTTCAAGGAAATCAAACATTTTCTATGGATGTTATCGGAAAAGGACCCGAACCTATCCAGTGGGACGTGCTAGAAATGGTTCTTTTTCGAACAAATTTACATGCGAGCCCAATGTACGAAACCGTAGGTGTGGCGCGGCTTTCGACCATTTTTTGAAATTGAAAATAGAATGTTCATAAAATTACCATGTTTTCAACGCCTAAAAATGTGGTTACATAGTGTAGAAATGTGCCGACATCATAGGAGGAAAAATATGGTTATGAAAGTGCTACGGCAAAATCGCTGGGTTGCGCTGCTCATCGGAGCGCTCTTTGTGAGTTTGTCTCTTATAAGTTTGCTTGGAATGCAATCGAAAACGACGGAAGGGAAAGAGCCAAAGCAGGACATGCCCAAATTTGTAACGGCTGCTCCGGTTCCGGAAGGCGACCCTGATCACTACGTTAAAGCTGAGAGTAGGCAGCAGGATAGGGAACCTGTCAACATTTTGTCTTCAATTGTTTTCCAAGAGTGGAATAAGCCGGGGAGCAAGGTTCATGCTTTTTCAAACGCAAAAGGCATTGGTTTAGCCTCCGGGAAGATCGACTCGAAAGCATCATTGAAGACTGCAGATGAGAAGAAGAAAGCAACCAAATCTCAGGCTGCGGACGGGAAACCGGCAAAACAAAAGGGGACTCATGTCGTCAAATCCAAGGCGGAAAGCCTATCACCCCCCACAACTTTATTCTTCACAAGAACAAATACGTTAACCCAGGACCAAAAAGACAAAGCGACCTGGACCTATGATTTGTCAGCTGAAGAACTGCTTCTGCTCCAGAAGATTGTCATGGCAGAGGCGGAAGGCGAACCGTACGAAGGCAAGGTGGCAGTTGCCAACGTTGTCTTAAACCGGCTGCGGTCAGCCAATTTTCCCGATACGATTACCGATGTCATCTATCAAAAGCATCAATTTAGTCCTGTAGCGAACGGGCGTCTTAAACGTGTCCAGCCGAACGAAGAGACGATTAAGTCCGTGAATGCGGCGCTTCATGGCCAAAAAGAGGTGAAGGACGATACGTACTTCTTCCTGTCCTTGAAGCTGGCTCAGGATCTCACGGTGCATCATTCCAGGACTTTTGTTAAAAAAATAGGAAATCACTCTTTTTACAAGTAGTGCCCATAAGGGTAAACTAGGATGTAGGAGGTGTGTTTAACCATGAATATTACGTATTATGGCCATTCCAGCATATTGGTGGAGGAAGGCGGCGTTCGTGTCATCATCGACCCGTTGCTGTCCGGTAATCCGGGTTCCGGCATCGAACCCAGTGACGTGAAAGTGGATGCAGTGGTTCTGACGCATGGGCACTCCGACCACTTTGGCGACTGCATCGAAATTGCGAAGCAGAATGATTGTCCGATTATCGCCGTGTACGAACTCGCCGTGTATTGCGGCCAGCAGGGAGCCAAATCCCATGGAATGAATATCGGCGGAAGCGCGCAGTTCGACGGTTTTAAGGTGAAGTTTACCCCGGCCTTTCACTCTTCCTCCGTCTCGGTGGGGGATACCTGGATCTATGCGGGGCAGCCTGGAGGCGTCATTCTGACTATGGGCGGAAAAACGTTCTATCATGCTGGCGACACAAGTTTGTTCGGCGATATGCGCCTGATCGGAGAGATGAACGACATCGATGCAGCCGCGCTGCCGATCGGGGATATGTTGACGATGGGCCCGCAGGACGCCCTGCTGGCCGCACAGTGGATTCGTGCGAAGCATGTCATCCCGGTGCACTACGACACGTTCCCGGGCATTAAACAGGATGCAAGGGCCTTCTGCGACGAACTGGCCCAAACGGGCATTCAGGGTCATCCGTTGAAAGCAGGAGAAACGCTGGAAATATAGATCGATTTATACTTAAAAAAGCTTCCCTGTCACATAGGACAGGGAAGCTTTTTGGTAGAGAATAAGTTCATAAGCGCGTGCTTGAAACAGGATACATATTAGGGCTGGTCCGCCAATATCTTGACGACATCTTCGGGATAAACGGGTATGCGTCCTTCGGTCAGCAATCCCATCACCTGGCCGGCGCAGTGGTCGGGCTCCAGATGCGGCGTTCGCTGCCGGACCGCTCCGTTACGCTTCTTCTCCACCTGGTCATGATGGTCGGACAGCAGGTTCAGCCACTTGTCGATCACGGCAGGGGAGTCGAGAATTTCCCCGTAGCCTTCGCTGACAAAGAAGTGGGAGTTCACTTCTTCCTGTCCCGGGATAGGCTCATAGAACAGCATCGGAATTCCCTTGGCGGCTCCTTCCGTGCATGTCATCCCGCCGGGCTTCGTAATGAGAAGATCGGACACGTCCATCAGTTTATGTATATCGTCCCGATAACCGAGAACATGAATGTTGGGATGCTGGAAGATCGGATCTTCGCGCATGCTGGCAACCAGCTTATCGTTCTGTCCCATACAGAAGACCAGCTGGATATCATCGGCCCTGGCGGCCAGCTTGCTGAGCAGCTCCTTGTTGAATACGAGGCCCCATCCGCCTCCCATGATCAGCACGGTAGGCATGTTCTTTAATTCAAGCTCGGCCTGCAGCGCCACCCGGCTGGCTCTTTCCCAGAACTTCGGATGCACCGGAATGCCGGTCACATGGATGAATTCCGGCTCAATATCCCGCAGCATGAGCATTTTTTTCACATGAGGCGTCGATACGAGATATTCATCCACTTCCGGATTAACCCAGGTGCCGTGCGCATCATAGTCGGTAATCAGCGTATAAAGCGGAACATCAAGCCCCTGGCGCTTCAGGCGGGAGACCACGGCGTTGGGGAACGGGTGGGTGCATATGATCAGATCCGGTTTCAATTCCTCGATGACCCGCTGGGCCTGCGCATAGAAAATCCGATGCAGCGCGAGCCGCGTCAGACGGTTTAACGATTTCTTATATTGCGAACGGTACAGCATGCCGACAAGGCGCGGCCGGGTGCTGACGGTTTTTCGATAAGCGGACAAGATTAACGGCCCCACGGTGGGATTTAAAAAATTGCCAAGTTCAATGACGCGGCAGTGGATCCGGGGATTCATCCGCTGTATACCTTCAGCCAGCGCATACGCAGCTTGCGTATGTCCTGTGCCGAAACCCTCTGAGAAGAGGAGCACTCTTGTATATCGCATGGTTTCACCTACTTCTTTCTCCCTCTATCTTACAAAACAGGAATCATTTTTTGAAGAGCGGCGCGAAAAAAAAGAGTATGCATCCTAAGTATACGCGCAAAAGGGAAAAGCATTTCAATTATTTTACCGGCGGACTTTTTCTTTCATTAGACGTTATGATAAGATTTGAACCCTGCATCCGCATTTTCAAAAAAATTTAACGAAAGATATTGCAACGCATCCGATAATCTGGTAAAGTGATTTTTGACCGAATGACCAGAATTGTATTTTGGTCAGTTTCGAAAGAAAAGGCCAATCAAAAGAAGATCGTAGAAGGAGGGGTAAGCATGCCAGCTGTGGACCGACGGAAGCAGGTGCTAGATGCTGCCTCCAAGTCGTTTGCTTTGTTCGGATACAAAGCGACGACGATGGAACAGGTGGCGAAGATTGCGAATGTTGGGAAAGGCACGATCTACACGTTTTTCACGAATAAGGATGAGCTGTTCGACGAGATCCTGCTATCGGCCATCATGGAGATGAAGCGTCTGGCCGAACGGGAGATACGGAAGGACAGGGATTTCTTTGACAATCTCTACCGGGTGCTGGATGCGCTGCTTGAATTCCGAAGCGAGCATGAGCTGTTCATCAAGCTGTCGCAGGAAGTTCGGGACATCGGCACGCCGAAGGCGCATGAGGGATTGACGAAAGTGGAGAACGGAATCGTCGGGTATCTCAAGGGAATCGTGGAGAATGCCATGTCGATCGGTGAGATCAAGCCGCTGGATGCTCAGGTGGTATCCTTTGTGATGCTGAAGCTGTACGTTGCCCTCACGACCGACTTCAATCAGCTTCACAAGCCGCTCAGCAAGGAACAGATCAAGGAATATATGATGGTGTTCTTGGCTGACGGGCTCAAAGCCTCCTCGTAAGAGGAAGATGCAATCTCCTTCGTGATGAGGAAGGCGGACTCTCTTGGCTTGAGGGATCGCCTTCCTTGCCAGGGATCGTTTTTTTTTGGTCTAAACTGACCAAATGAGCATATTGGTCATTGTGTACTGGAATGAAGATGTGATCTGCCGTAAGAGCAGATTCATGTCGGCTGGTAAGCTGCTGTATCTAGATAAAAAAAGGAGAGAGACTGGATGAAGTCATTATCTGTGTTTGCCAAAGATCTTGGCGCCGCCGTTCGGAATAAAAAAATATTGATTCCGATCATCGCGGTGCTGTTCATACCGGTCATGTACAGCGGTATGTTCCTCGGGGCCTTCTGGGACCCGTACGGAAAGATGGAGGATTTGCCCGTTGCGGTCGTCAATAACGACCAGGGCGCCGTTTTTGAAGGAAAGAGGCTTCACGCCGGCGAGGATTTGGTGGCCGAGCTGAAGAAGGGAAAAGATTTTAATTGGCAGTTCGTTAACCGGAGTGAAGCTGAGCAGGGCATGCAGGATAACAAATACTACATGACCATTAGCATTCCGGAAAACTTCTCGCAGCAGGCGACGACTTTAATGGATGAACATCCGCAGCCTGCGCAAATCGTATTCGAGCCGAACGAAGGCTACAACTTCCTTGCTGCCCAGATCGGCGGATCTGCCGTGAAGCAGATTCAGTCCAAGGTGTCGGCGAAAGTGACGGAAGCCTACACGGAAACCCTGTTCGATCAAGTGGCCAAAGTATCTGACGGCCTAAGCGAAGCGGGGGACGGCGCCACGAAGCTGTCCGAAGGTGCCGTGAAGCTGGACGACGGCGCGGTGAAGCTGAAAGAGAATCTGGCTAAACTCGTCAGCGGCACGCAGGAGCTGCAGGACGGCATCGCGCCATTGACGCAGGGCGTGCAGGAGCTGAATAGCGGTGCAGGCAAGCTGAACGCGGGAGCGGGCACCCTCGCCTCCGGCTTGGATCAGCTTAAGGCGGCTCACAGCCAGCTGCAAGCAGGGGCTGAAGAGGCCGGCAAGGGCGGCGCCAAGCTGCAGGCGGGCATTGAATCGGCCGCAGCCGGCAGCACGGCGCTGAATGAAGGCCTGCAAGCCAACCAGGCAGGGGCAGCCCAGCTTGCCGCTGGCGCGAAGAGCGCTCATGATGGCAGCGGCAGCCTGAAGGCCGGCCTGAATCAATCGCTGGAAGCCACGGCTGCGCTGGAGCAAGGCGCAAAGGCCGTTGCGGCCGGCCTGAAGCAGCTGGCCGAAGGCAATCCGGAGCTGGCGCAAAGTCCGGAGGTGCAGCAGCTGCTGGCCGCGAGCCAGTCCGTCGCCTCCGGCACGAGTGAACTGAATGCCGGTCAGAAGCAGCTGGCGCAAGGCGCAGCTGAGCTGAATCAAGGCACGCAGCAGCTGCAGGAAGGCGCAGGCAAGCTGAGCGCCGGCGCGAACCAGCTCGCAGATGGCGGCAAACAGCTCGCCGCGGGCGGCCAAGAGCTGCTGGCAGGCGCCAAACAGCTGAACGCCGGCCAAAATCAATTGGCCGACGGCATGAAGCTGTTCGGCACGAAGCTGAGCGAAGCGGCAGCCGGCGGCAAGGAGCTTGCCAGCGGAGCAGCGACCCTGTCGCAAGGCACGCAGCAGCTGGCAGGCGGAGCCGGTAAGCTGGGAAGCGGCGTAACGACCCTCGCCGACGGCTCGAAACAGCTGGATTCCGGGGCTGGCGAGCTGGTCAACGGTATGAACGAATTGAAGGAAGGCAGCGGGGAGCTTGCAGGCAAGCTGAACGAGGCTGCCGACAAGACTGGCGGTATCCAAACCACCGACGAGACGGTCACGATGTTTGCCGGACCGGTACAGGTGGATGAGCATAAAGTGAACGAAGTACCGAACTACGGTACCGGATTCGCGCCATACTTCCTGTCGCTCGGCTTGTTTGTCGGAGCCCTGCTCTGCACGATTATTCTGCCGATCCGCGAGGCATCGGTACCAAACGCATCGGGCTGGAACCGGTTTGTCAGCCGTACGCTGTCCTTTGCCGGCATGGGATTGATCCAAGCGCTGCTGGCTTCGGTTGTCATGCTGTACGGATTGAAGCTTGAGGTTCAGAGCGTTCCGCTCTTCTATCTTTTCTCCATCATTACCAGCTTGTCGTTCATGTTCCTGGTGCAAATGTTCGTCACATGGCTGGATCAGCCTGGACGCTTCGTCGTCATCGTAATCCTGATCCTTCAATTGACAACGAGCGCAGGCACGTTCCCGGTAGAGCTGATTCCGAACTGGATGAAGGCTTTGAATCCGCTGCTGCCGATGACCTACAGCGTAAAAGGCTACAAAGACGTCATTTCCACGGGAAGCTTCGACGGCATGTGGGCCAACGTGGGCGTACTGGCCGGATTCGGTCTGGTGTTCCTGGTGTTGACCGCCGTGTACTTCCTGGCAATCCGAAACAACAAGCAAGCTGCAGACGCCGATACAGCGGTGACTGCATAAGAAGAGCTTCTATATAATATGTAAGGAAAAGGACTTCCCCGAAGGATCGAACGGATCCAGGGGAGGTCCTTTTTTTGATGAGCCGATATAACGTGGCGACCATCGATGCGATAGCCGGTATGTTGCGTCAAGGTTCATCGGCTCCCCTCAACCTGCTGCTGGAAATATTCCCGAGAACCGATCATGAAGGAGCTTCATTTTATATAGGATGGATGGTCAGGATGACCCACGGCTTCACTGCCGGAGAGAGAGTGAGC
This sequence comes from Paenibacillus sp. HGF5, assembly GCF_000204455.1. Taxonomy (NCBI): domain Bacteria; kingdom Bacillati; phylum Bacillota; class Bacilli; order Caryophanales; family Paenibacillaceae; genus Paenibacillus; species Paenibacillus sp. HGF5. The sequence goes on from NZ_AEXS01000030.1 coordinate 12,370, forward strand.
GGCCAAAGCGGAGCGATTTGGTCACGAATCACGAAAAATGTGATGAAAACCGCTTGTTCGGAATGTTCTATTTGCATGTTTTTTTGCACTATTCTACATAATATTTAACTATCTTTTGTGATTACTCTCACAAAAACAATTCTTATCAAATTCATAAAAACTTTGAATTGCCTGCATTGTATGACGGTGATAAAATATATATTACTAATTAATCTTACGTGTTAGGTAAATGTTAACCCTTGTCGCTTTTGCACAATACTGCATCGCCTCAAGACAGTGTGTCCACTGCAGGAGAGGATTGATGTCCAACCTTTACGTTTTTCTGTTATTGATCAGCAGCATTTTATTCTATAAAAAAGAAAGGTTGCATCTTATGAAACATACTGATTTTCCCCAGAAACAGGGCCTCTATGATCCGCAGTTCGAAAAAGATGCTTGCGGTATGGGTTTCGTTGCCCATATCAAGGGTAAGCCATCCCATGAAATCGTCAGCAGCGCGCTGACCATGCTTGCCAATATGGAGCATCGCGGCGGTCAGGGCAGCGAGCCGAACTCCGGCGACGGTGCGGGGATCATGTTGCAAATTCCTCATACCTTCTTTGCTGCCGAAGCGGCGAAACTGGGCTTTGAGCTTCCCGAAGCCGGGCATTACGGTGCAGGCATGCTGTTCCTTTCCCATGATCCTGCCGTCCGTTCGGCACATGAGGAGCAGTTGGCTTCGATTATTGCCGAAGAAGGCCAGACCCTGCTTGGCTTCCGCGATGTACCCACCCATGATGAAATGCTGGGCAAGTCCGCAAAAGCGGCAAAGCCGTATGTCCGCCAAGTGTTCATCGGACGCAGCGCCGACATTCAGGATGATCTCTCGTTCGAGCGCAAGCTGTATGTCATCCGCCGCCGCGCCGAGCTGGCGATCCGTTACAGCGGCAAGCCCGAAGGCGACAGCTTCTACGTATCCAGCCTTTCCTGCCGAAAAATCGTATATAAGGGCATGTTGACGACGGAGCAGGTGGGGGAATTTTACCTGGACCTGCAGGATGAGGGCTTGGAATCGGCGATTGCGCTCATTCACTCCCGTTTCAGCACGAATACGTTCCCGAGCTGGGAGCGTGCGCATCCGTACCGTTTCATGATTCACAACGGCGAAATCAATACGCTGCGCGGAAATGTGAACTGGATGCACGCGCGCCAGTCCATGTTCGAGCATGAGCTGTTCGGAAGCGATCTGAAGAAGGTGAAACCTGTCATCAACCCGGACGGTTCCGATACCGGGATGTTTGATAATACATTTGAATTCCTGTACCTCAGCGGTCGTTCTCTGCCGCACGTGGCCATGATGATGGTTCCCGAGCCGTGGAGCAACCATGAGAGCATGGATAAGACCAAAAAAGCATTCTACGAATACCACAGCACGCTGATGGAGCCATGGGACGGACCAGCGGCGATGGCATTCACGGACGGCGTTCAGATCGGCGCCACCCTGGACCGGAACGGGCTGCGCCCATCCCGTTATTACGTGACGAAGGATGATTTGATCATCCTGTCTTCCGAAGCGGGCGTTCTGGACGTTGCGCCGGAAAATGTGCTGTACAAGGATCGCTTGCGTCCTGGACGCATGCTGCTTGTCGACACGAAGGAAGGCCGTATCATTTCCGACGAGGAAGTCAAAGCCAGCATCGCGGCGGAGCTTCCATATTCCGAATGGCTGGATGAGCATCTGGTAGAGCTGCATGATCTTCCTGATGCGCCGGAACTTCCGGATCCGAAGCATGAGAATGTGCGTCAGCTCCAGCAAGCGTTCGGCTACACGTACGAGGAACTGCGCAAAGTGATCGAGCCGATGGCGATCACGGGCGCCGAAGCGATCGCTTCCATGGGATATGACGCACCGCTTGCGGTGCTGTCCGACCGCCCGCAGCGGCTGTTCAACTACTTCAAGCAGATGTTCGCCCAAGTGACGAATCCGCCGATCGATGCGATCCGCGAGGAGCTGGTCACTTCGACGGCGACGACGATCGGCCCGGAGCGCAATCTGCTGAAGCCTGAACCGGAAAGCTGCCGCCACATCCGCCTGGATTCGCCGGTGCTGTCCAACGAAGAGTTTGCGAAGCTGCGTCATGTCCGCCGTCCGGGCTTCAAGTCCATGACGATTCCGATTTTCTTCCCGGCGGCCGAAGGAGCCGAAGGGCTTCGCAAGGCGATCGACACCCTCTGCGAAGCCGCGGACCGAGTCATCACCAAGGGGCATAACATCTTGATCCTGTCCGACCGCGGCGTGGATAAGGACAATGCGGCGATTCCTTCGCTGCTAGCCGTTTCGTCGCTACATCATCACCTGATTCGTCAGGGAACCCGGACCAAGGTGGCGATCCTGCTTGAATCCGGCGAGCCTCGCGAAGTGCATCATTACGCACTGCTGCTCGGTTACGGCGTGAGCGCGGTCAACCCGTATCTTGCGTTCGAAACGCTGGACGACATGATTCAGGAAGGCATGCTTCGCGGCATCTCGCATGAGAAGGCTGTGAAAAATTACATTAAAGCGGCAAGCAAAAGCGTTGTGAAAGTGTTGTCGAAGATGGGGATCTCCACGATTCAGTCCTATCGCGGCGCACAAATCTTTGAGGCCGTCGGCCTGAAGGAAGATTTCGTGGAGAGCTACTTCACGCGGACGCCGTCCCGCATCGGCGGCATCGGTCTGGAGGAAGTGGCCAGGGAAACGCTGGCCCATCACGAGCGTGCCTTTACCGACAAGGACGGCAACGATAAAGCGCTGGATTCAGCCGGCGAATACCAATGGAGAGCGGACGGGGAAGAGCATTTGTTCAATCCGAGAACCATCCATTTGCTGCAGCAGGCCGTCCGGACCAATGACTACGCAACTTACAAGAAATACGCTGAGCTCGTGCAGGGTGAGAATGAGCAGCATCTGACGCTTCGCGCCCTGCTCAAAATCAAGCCGGCCGGCAAACCGGTGCCGCTCGATGAGGTTGAATCTGTGGCATCCATCATGCGCCGATTCAAAACAGGTGCGATGTCCTTCGGATCCATCAGCAAGGAAGCGCATGAAAGCCTCGCGATCGGGATGAACCGCATCGGCGGCAAGAGCAACACGGGTGAAGGCGGAGAGGATCCGGCCCGCTTCATTCCGGATGCCAACGGCGATTCCCGCCGAAGTGCCATCAAGCAGGTGGCGTCGGGACGTTTCGGCGTCACCTCCAATTACCTGGTGAATGCGGACGAAATCCAGATCAAGATGGCGCAGGGAGCGAAGCCGGGTGAAGGCGGACAGCTGCCGGGCCGCAAGGTATACCCTTGGGTGGCCGAGGTCCGCGGTTCGACGCCGGGTGTAGGGCTGATCTCGCCGCCGCCTCATCATGATATTTACTCCATCGAGGATTTGGCGGAGTTGATCTATGACTTGAAAAATTCCAATCCGCGCGCGGATATCAACGTGAAGCTCGTATCCGAAGTGGGCGTAGGCACGATTGCCGCAGGCGTTGCGAAGGGCCGCGCGGACATCATCCTGATCAGCGGCTACGATGGCGGCACGGGTGCTTCGCCGCAAGGCTCCATCCGTCATGCAGGCATGCCATGGGAGCTTGGCCTGGCCGAGACCCATCAAACCCTCATCATGAACAATCTGCGTGACCGCGTGGTGCTGGAGACCGACGGCAAAATGCTGAACGGGCGCGATTTGGTGGTGGCGGCACTTCTAGGAGCCGAAGAGTATGGATTCTCAACGGCACCATTGATTGCCGTCGGGTGCATTATGATGCGCGTCTGCCAAATGGACACCTGCCCGGTTGGCGTAGCCACGCAGAATCCGGAGCTGCGCAAGAACTTTACGGGGGATCCGGAGCATGTCGCCAACTTTATGCGCTTTGTCGCTCAAGACATGCGCGAGCTGATGGCTGAGCTTGGCTTCCGTACGATAAACGAGATGATTGGTCGTACGGATTGCCTGGATGCCGTCACAGCGGATCATCACTGGAAGAAGAAAGGCGTGGATATTTCGGCATTGCTGTATACGCCGGAGCTTCCGGAGGGCAGCACGCCTTATCGTACCCAAAGACAGAATCATGGTCTGGAACAGACGCTGGATATGCGTTCGCTGCTTAGCACCGCCGTGCCGGCATTGGAATCGGGAGCTGCTGTGGAGGGCACCTTCCCGATCACGAACGTGGACCGTGCCGTGGGAACCATCCTGGGAAGCGAGGTCACGCGCAAGTACGGTGCTGCCGGATTGCCGGAAGACACCATTCAATTCAACTTCGTGGGTTCCGCAGGGCAGAGCTTCGGCGCATTTGTGCCGAAAGGGATGACGCTGACGGTTGAAGGAGATGCCAACGACTATATCGGTAAAGGACTTTCCGGCGGCAAGCTGATCGTAAAGCCTTCACCTAAAGCAACCTTCAAAGCCGAGGAGAACATTATTGCGGGGAATACCGCATTCTATGGGGCTACAGGCGGAGAAGCCTATGTAAGAGGCATTGCCGGCGAGCGTTTTGCCGTTCGTAATTCGGGCGCGAGCATCGTCGTCGAAGGCGTCGGCGATCATGGATGCGAATATATGACCGGCGGCCGGGTGGTCGTTCTCGGAGAAACCGGACGCAACTTCGCGGCCGGGATGTCCGGTGGCATAGCCTACGTCTATGATCCTGAGGGTATCTTCGTGGATCGCTGCAATTTGGAGATGGTGCTTCTGGAACGGGTCGAGGATGGAACGGAAGCGGAAGCCCTCCACCGTCTTGTCCGGCAGCATGAGCAGTATACCGGCAGCGTACCGGCACAGCAAATTCTGGGAGACTGGGATCAAGCGCTCAGCCGCTTTGTCCGTATCATTCCGAAGGATTACAAACGCATGCTGCTGCATATCGAGAAGGTACAAGATCAAGGCCTGACGGGGGAAGCAGCGCTCCTCGCCGCCTTCGAGGCGAATATGAAAGAGCTGGCACGTACAGGGAACTAGTATAAAACGAATTACGGGAAACCACATTGTATTCTTTAATGAATGCAATGTGGTTTTTCTTCATATATAAATAAATTACAAGGGTTTAAGAATCTTCTATGATGATGACAGGATTCACCAAAAGAAAATTCGACAAAATTAGAACCGGAAGCATAGGACAAAGGCTCCACAAGACGACAGCATCATGTGATTTCATTCGTTATAATATTGGTAAGTAAGTTGTTGGGAAGATATGCGTTATCATCGTGTTCATGCAGCAGGGATGGAGATGAAACTATAGATAAGCGAGGTAGTTGAAGAAATGAGTGTGGACAAGGAGAGAGGCTCCGGAAGCACCGAGCAGCGGCTTGACCAGCAGAAGACGAACATCGACATCAATAAGCTCATGACTCAATTGGGAATCCATCCTGATAAATGGCTGCAAATGGAGGAAGCTCATAACGATTAATACATTTGTCATCGCTAAACATGACTCTAGTGAAAATCCCCGATACCGCTATGTTTGAACATAGTGAGTAACGGGGATTTCCATCTTCATGATCTGCATTATTTCATGGAGCGTTCCATGCGAACAAAAGCAATGAATCTTTTGGCTTCCTCTTCGGTTAACTTGCGGCCATCCACCGTGAGATTGAAACGCTCCAGCAAATCCTGGTCCGAAAGCTCAAGTCCGTCCACAAATGAGCGAACCTCCGGATCAAGCACCGATTTCTCCAATGTTGTTCTCCCGATCAGATAATCTATGGATACGTCAAAGAGGTCTGCCAGGCGGGTCAATGTTTCAAAATCCGGCTTGCGCCGGTTTTTTTCGTAATGGGATAGTGCAGCACGAGTAATGCCGACAGAGGTAGCGAGTTCTTCTTGAGTCCACCCGCGCTGTTCACGTAGTTCTGCAATTCGTTCTCCGTAGTTCATGCTTTGATCCCCCTTTCAATTGCTTGGCATACCTGATGGTGTGATTAGAAAAATGCGTCGATTCTATATAAAGCAGCTTAATGTACGTAAAGTCACGGTTTGGTGATGAGAGGGTCGTAAAATTACGCAACATCCTAAATTTACACACGGAAGGTAGAAAATGACGATTTTTCTATTGACTTGATACGATATGTATCGTAAAATTGGAAAATAAAACGATACAATTTGTATCTGTTATCATTTTTTGAGTGACACTTAGTATCATTTTATCCATCGATAAAATGTCCCATACCAGAATTTATAGAAATAAAGGAGAATTAAATTCCTGATGTCAAGCGAAACGAAGCATCTTATTAAGGTAGGGATTAGAGTCATGGAGATTGGTCCCCTGAGCCTGCACGGCAGAAGCCACGATGTGACGCCGATCGAGCTGGGTCCGGAGAAGCTTGTTTTCCTGTGTTCCTGGGATATCCCCATGAGTCCCAAGATAAAGCTGCGTTATGAAATCGATGACATGTTTGATCATATTCAGGTTTATGGGAGGATACAGACTCAAGAGCCATTGCAGGATTATCGGTTGTATCAGGTTCAAATATGTACGGATCGTGATCAAAAAGCACGGATAACGGGCATGCTTAACCGGATGATAAGCAGTCATGTGGCGTTTAGCCATGCCGTTTATCAAAATTACATATATCGTTCGCCAGGCCAATATAATAAAAAGCTAATCATACAGTAACAAACTAGATACAGACATTTTACTATATTTAAGATGCTTGGTCATTAGTTCTTTTACCTTAAATCCGCTCACTCTTTTCACAGGGATCGGACTATTTTAATAGGCAGGTGAGTTAATTGGCGAGAAAATACAAAAATCCTCTGGTTACCGTCATTAATCCGAAATCTCCGGCAGCGGAATCGTATCGGGGGCTAAGGACGAACATTCAATTCTCCGTTCATGACAAACAGGTTAGGGTGATCATGGTTGGCTCGGCTCAAATGAACGAAGGCAAAACAACCACAGTTAGCAACTTGGCCGTCGCCTATGCGCATGAAGGCAAAAATGTGCTGTTGATTGAAGCGGATTTGCGCAAACCCTCACTGCATCATGTATTCGGCGTTTCGAACGATACCGGATTGACCAATGTCTTGGCCCAGCAGGTAGACGTTGAAGACGTCATCCGGCCGACGGCGGTTACGAATCTCTCCGTCATAACTTCCGGCTCCATTCCATACAACCCTTCCGAAATGCTAGGTTCTCACAACATGCAAATGTTAGTTCACGATCTTAAGCAACGCTACGACATGATTTTGTTTGATACCCCTCCCATATTGGCAGTGAGCGATGCGCTTATTGTGAGTGCTTTATGCGATGGCGTCGTTTTGGTTGTACTGGGTGGGAAGGTGAAGAAATCCCAGGTGAGAAAAGCCAAAACTCAACTTGAGCACGTTAAGGCCCATCTTCTTGGGGTAGTGCTTAACAATATAACGATCAGAGAAAATGAAGCAGAGCAGCTTTATTACGGTAGTAAGTGGTTGAAATGAAGAACCGCGACATTCTGGTTATGTTTCTGGATGAGTTGTACCAGGGGAGGATTCCTTCCCTGAGTGAATCTCAATATGACAAACTGATGGAAGATGTCGAATTGTTTGATATCGGGCCCCAGGTTTTCTCAGAGCTTCAGCGAAAACACCTTCTTCTTCAAATCCCGGAAAACTTCCGGCGCAAATTAAGCGCTGATGCAAATACCGTACTCTTACAGAACCTTTTTATAAAAATCGAGCTCAAAAAGATCCTGCAGACCTTCGAAGCGTCCTGTATAGAAGCGATCCCTCTCAAGGGAACGCTGCTTGCAGAACGCTATTTTGGCGGTCTCGCAGCGCGCGGCACGACAGATATCGATCTGCTTGTGGGCAAGGAGGACTTGCATCGAGCTGCCACGCTGTTGACGAATGCTGGATTTGTTAAAGCTGCGGGCGATGCTACACATTTTCACGAAGAATACGTCAAATCATTGGATAACGATAATTTTCCCTCGCTAACCATTGAATTGCATTGGAATATCAGCAGAGAGGATTTTACGGCTACGGATGTGTCCCGTTTGTGGGACGAAGCTTGTGTGATGAGCGATTTTAATTACATTTACGAGCTAAGCCCGTTGCACACCTTTTACCATATTTGTCTGCACGGCATGAACCATCACATGATGTCGATGAAATACTTTGTTGACATTGCAACGCTTATACATTCCCTTGATACAAGGCTGGATTACGCGAAACTGTTGGATATGGCCGCTGCGGATCGAAATCTCTCGAAGGTATGGATCGCTTTGAACCTGGTTTACAGCATGTTCCCGCATCTTCAGGCACGATGGCCGCTGCCGCTGCTTTCATACAAGTTTAAATATCCAGGATGGAATCTTGAAAAGGCGCGTAAAGTTATGCAGGGTCGCAAAGGCTTTAGCTACTCATGGTTTAGAATGATGACCGCCTTCACGGTCCATGATACTTGGAGGCAGCGCTGGTCTCAGGTGGGATTCCTGATTTGGAATTTGCCGCTGCTGTGGATAAGAAAACGTGAAATTTTCAGATAGGAAATTTTTACTATTTATTGGTTGTGGTATGTAGCATTATCTAGTTGACATGATACAAATTGTATCATAAACTAATGCTCAAGAAGGAGGTGTTAAGTATGAAAAAGACCTACGAGGCTCCAAAAATTTTGGCACAGGGCAAAGTGGAGTTTGGCACGACTCGTCCCAGCAACCCGGGCGGCGGGGGAAATCCTATTTGGTAGTATTTATACATTCCTTTGTTCATCGTTCCATAAAGCGCTTCGCTGGAATTGAATTATTATAGGTGGAAGTCGAGGTTGATCATATGTATGTAGCAACGGCAATAGTCGGAAAGTCCCGGGTGTCCTTTAAAACCGAATCGAAACGGATAGCCGAATTTGTCGCCAAGCGATTTAGGGTATCCGCCATTTCTGGTCAGGATCCTCAGGCTGATTTGTATGTTCGTATTCGAGGTGGGTACGGAGAGCCATTTGATGATGGACCTGTCCAGATTTCTGTATCCGAACATCTAATTAACTTCAAACGCTGTGATTATCATATGATTTCATCCCGGGATTACAGTTCGGCGGAAATCCATGTCTATGACGAGTTTGCCCTGAAGCATGCATTAATTAATTTGTACAGCTCATGGCTAATCCATGGAGAGCGCGGACTGCTGATCCATTCCTCTTGTGTGGTTCAAGACGGCAAAGCGTGGATGTTCGCAGGCCAATCCGGTGCAGGTAAGTCGACTGTCGCTGAGCTGTCGCGTCCCCGTCCGATTTTATCTGATGAAGCTACGTTTCTGTACATAGAAGAAAACGGACGTGTAACCGTGTTCGATTCTCCATTTCGCAGCGAGATGGAGAATCCCTGTGAACTTGAAGAAGCCGAATTATCCGGCATCCATTACATTATTCAATCCCCTGAAGTGGAGCGTGTGTCCATAACACCGTTGGATGGATTCGCGCTAATGCTGGATAAGGTGTTTTATTGGCGTCATGATCCTGAGGAAACAAGAAATATGATTGCTTTATGCAAGAAGGTAGTGCAGCAAGTACCTTCCTATCAGCTTTATTTTCAGAAAAATGATACGTTTTGGGAGAGGATTTCATGAGCCAAACACAAACAAGGCTGCTGATAAGAAACGAGCATGTTGAAAGCGAAATGATCGGAAACGAATGGATACTGCTGAACATGAAGGAGCATGTGGCAACCAAGCTGAATGAACTCGGGGGGTATATCTGGAGCATTATTCCGGAATATGGGCACATGGAAGGAATCATTGAAAAAATTGCGGAGGAGTATGACATTGACCGTCATACTGCTGAGCAGGACGTAAAACCATTTATTGAAGAACTGTTGGGCAGCGGCCTTCTGACGTATGCTGGATGAGGCCAGAATCGCCAACGAATGGATGGAAAGACGCGGGGGGATCCAACTTCCCTCCTTGGGGCGCAGCATGTACCCCTTCATGGTGGAGGGGGAGCTAAGTTCTTTTGAAAAGCTCAATCATGAGGAAGCCAGAATCGGTGAAGTCTATCTCTTTGTTACAGGAGCGGGAAGCCTCGTCTGTCATCGGCTTCATGACATTCATGGCGAAGGCGGCTTGAAACGATACATATTTAAAGGGGACACCAACATTGTCCCGGATGAGCCGGTACGGAAAGAACAAATCTTGGGACGGTTTACCGGTACTTATAAAAGGAAGGGTTGGATTCCTGCCGATCATTGGAAATTGTCGATTCTAACCTGGATAACGCTCAACATACCGCTGTGGCCAAAGATGGTAAGGCGGTATTTGTCGTTAAGAAGGCTTTAAATAGAAAGATGTGATGATATGAGGATATTACGAAAACGAGGATCGAGGATTTCGGAACGATCGGAAACGCACGGCAAAGAGACGCCCTGGCTAATATTGCACGGAGACTTGAATCGTGATGTGCGTTTTGAACCGTTGCAGCTTGTGTTTACAGCTTCCAGTCTGCAGGTGCTGGATCGGGAAGGAAGGGAATTGCTGGAGATTCCCAAGCGTAAAATGATGAACATCGACCTGGTTGAGGTCATCGGCGGTGGTTGTCTTGTCGCCGGCACTGCGGATGGCCCGGTTGAAATTTTACGATTCACGGAACCGTACCTTGAGTCCTGTCGCAAGGCTCTGCCGCAAGTCGAACAGTGGATAACGGATTCATCGCCGCATCGAATGGACCAACGCGGCGATTTGGACGAAAAGAAGGGGAAATGTGACCGCTGCGGACGCGCAAAACGGACAGCTTCCGGTTTCTGCATACGCTGCAATCCCAAATGGAGTACGGTGTCCCATCTTCTTCAGCGGAGCAGAGCCTATAGATCTTCTATCATGATGATGGGAATCCTCGTAATCGTTACCGTTCTTGTATCCCTGGCACCACCCTACGTAATCAAATGGATCATTGATGAAATATCATCGCCTACTCGCTCAGACGGGGATTCCGCGTCATTGATAGGGTTGGCCGTAATGCTCGCCGGTTTGTACGTTCTGCAGGCATTGCTTCAGATGATCGAAGGTTATACGGCCATTAGGATCGGTGGACGCTTCCTTGGGGAGATTCGCAGAGATATGTTTCATGCCCTGATGAAACAATCGATGCGTTTTTTTGATAATCGGCAGGTATCTCAATATATCGGACGCATTAATCAGGATACGGATGCACTCAAGAATTTTATGTCCCAAGGGATTGTTCACCTGACCTCTCAGTTTTTATCCGCTATTTGTATTATGGGAATGCTGTTCTATTTGGATTGGCGTTTGACCCTGATGATCCTTCTGCCGCTGCCGCCGCTTGGAATCCTTGTGATGCGTCTGTGGCCGAAAGTCCGGGATATGTGGTATGCCCAGTGGCAGTCGTCCATTCACGTTCAAAATATGGTAGGGGAGGCTCTTCAGGGAATACGAATTATAAAAGCCTTTTCCAAGGAACAAGCCGAGAAAGCACGTTTTGATCAGGTCAATCAAAAATATGTTCATCGCATGATTTCAATTCAGAACTTATGGATGTTCATGACGCCGGTACTCACGTTATTCATTTCACTGTTTGCAGCCCTCGTATGGTTTGCCGGAGGACGGAGCGTGCTGGAAGGCAGCATGACTGTGGGAACATTAAGCGCATATGCATCGTATTTGATCATGTTCTTCGGTCCTGTCAAATGGCTGGCGCAATCCGCCAGCTGGATCAATGAGGTGCTGGGATCGGCCGAACGAATCTTTGAGGTGATTCAAACGCCTGCTGAAGTGAAGGATGACGAGAGAGCTCTGCGCTTTAACAACGTTCAAGGTGAAATCGTCTATAATCAGGTGGCTTTCGGCTATACGCAAGATCGACGAATTCTCCAAGGGATCAACCTTCGAATAGCACCTGGCGAGATGATAGGCATCATCGGTCCGTCAGGAGCGGGGAAGTCGACCTTGATCCATCTGTTGTGCCGATTTTATGATCCGGACGAGGGGGACATCTATCTAGACGGACGAAGGCTTACCAGCATTAAGCAAGAGGAGTTAAGGAGAAATATTGGGGTGGTGTTTCAGGAAACCTTCCTCTTCGATGGGACCATAGCGCAGAATATCGCTTATGGATGCCCCGAAGCCAGTACAGAGGACATTATTCAAGCGGCAAGGACCGCAAATGCGCATGACTTTATATGCCGGCTCCCTGACGGCTATGAGACAAAGGTAGGAGAGAGAGGGCATCGGTTGTCCGGAGGAGAGAGGCAGCGTATAGCCATTGCCAGAGCCGTGTTGCTCGATCCCCCGATTCTGATTTTGGATGAGGCGACCTCCTCGGTCGATGTGGAGACCGAAGCTGTCATTCAGGAGGCGCTGGATACGGTGGTTCAAGGCAGAACGACTCTTGTCATTGCTCATCGGCTGTCGACTCTTCGGCGGGCGGATCGGCTTCTGGTTCTTGAAGGAGGGAGGCTAGTCGAGAGTGGAAGCCATGAAGAGCTTCTGAGACGCCAAGGGGTATATCATCGTTTGCTTCATGCAGCGCAGGCGAAAGCCCCGAAAGACGAATGGATACCGATGCAGGAGGTTGCTACATGATGGTAGCGCGAAGGGAAGCATGGGCTCAGGACCAAAGTCTTCGACTCTATCGTAACGGGAGAGGCGAACTAGAGGCGGAAATGAACCGAGAGACAATCGGTAAAGTGCGCCTTGTTCTGACATTTCCGGTCACGAAGCCGGAGGCGTACATTTCTGTACGCTCTGCATTGGATCAAGAGGTTCATTTTATTCTTTCGCTGGATGAACTGGATAAGAAAAGCCAGTCGGCTGCCAGGGAAGAACTGCAGCGAAGCTATTTGATACCCGAAATATTAAAAATTATGGGAATCAAGCGCCGGGGCAGGAATTGGCTGTGGGAAGTGGAGACGACGTATGGCAGGATCTCATTTCGCATAGACCAGCCGCAAGAGAGCATCGATTTCCTCTCGGAGAATGATTATACGATCAAGGATACGGAGGGCAGACGATACGTCCTCCGCGATGTAACACGTCTCGACAAACAGAGCAAGCTCTATTGGAATAAGATCAATTAGTTATAACGACTCACAAATGAGAGAATAGAGTACCAAAAAATGTAAACGCCTGCCGAATGGGGGCGTTTTTCTTTTTTGTTTCAGCCATGCATTTATATTTGTGTACGCTTACATGCCTAGAAATCATGTTGAAAGATCTGAATTTGCTTTCTGATTGTGTAACAAAATGTATCGTTTGTAGGTAAATAAGACCAAATCAGTATTGACACGATACGAATTGTATCGTAAATTGAAGATGCTAAATGATACAAAATGTATCTACGGAAGCACATTTGCTTATGGACGGAGGAAATTCAGTGGAACTTGAAATTAAAGAGTATGCAACCGTGTTGAAGAAAAGGCTGTGGTTAATTCTCCTCGTGGTTGCCGTGGTCTGCGTACTCGTTGGATTTTACAGTTATCGAATGGTTGAACCCCAGTACGAAGCAAGCAACAAGATGATCGTGACCAATAAGACCGAAGAAAAAAAGTCTGTCCTTAGTTCAGATGATATGGATATGGGGATGCGTCTGGTTTATACATACAAAGAAATTATCGGAACTAGCGTGATTCTGGAAAAAGTGGTGGAACAGCACCCGGAATTGAAACTAACCGTGAAAGACCTGATGGATATGATGGTGGTCGATACCGTACAGGATACACCTGTCATGACGATATCCGTCAGGGATTATAGTTACGATGGCGCGCTCAAAGTAGCCACGGCCGTTGCCGACGTATTCAAATCCGAAATATCCTCTATCATTCCCGGCGGGAACATCACCATCCTATACGAGAATAACGCCGATCCCAGACCGGTCACTCCAAGTCCTTTGCTGTATGTTGTGATTGCTTTCGTTGTGTCGCTGATGCTGTCGATAGGTTTCTGTTTCTTGCTCGAATATTTGGATGATTCCATCCGCACTGACAAAGAGGTTGAACTGGTTCTCGGACTTCCGACACTGGCCGTTATACAGCACTTCAAGTCAAGTGACTTCAAAGCGAGAGGCAGCTCCGTATCAAGACGCAGTCCGGTTGAACCGCCCGGTTCCGGAAAGGCCATCGTTAACGCTTCCGAATAAACGTTGTTACTTAAAGCATACATCAGGTAATGCCTACTGAACCTCTACCACCGTAGGCACTCGATTATGCTGTGGGCATCCGTCAAACAGGATGGCTTAGACGTTCATCGTCGATGGCGTAAAGTGAGGAAGGGTTAGATGCCCTCTCTTGTTTACATAGAGCTTCACATGGAATACCCAATTTTCCGGTAAAAACGAAAGAATTAGGATAGAGGAGGAACGTACAATGGCAACCATTAAAAAGGCTATCATTCCTGCTGCCGGACTGGGTACTCGATTCTTGCCAGCTACAAAAGCAATGCCCAAAGAGATGCTTCCGATCGTGGATAAGCCTACGATCCAGTACATTGTGGAAGAAGCGATTGAGTCCGGCATCGAGGACATCATTATCGTTACAGGCAAAGGCAAGCGGGCGATTGAGGATCATTTCGACCATGCATTTGAACTGGAGCATAAGCTTAGGCAGACCAAGAAGCTTGAATTGCTTCATGAGGTGCAGCGCCCCTCTCGCATGGCGGACATTCATTATATTCGCCAGAAAGAACCCAAAGGGCTGGGGCATGCCGTATGGTGCGCACGAAAATTCATAGGCAACGAACCGTTTGCCGTCCTGCTCGGGGATGATATTGTTCGTGCGGAGAAGCCGTGCATCAAGCAGTTAATCGAACAGTATGAACAGACCCGGAGTTCCGTGATTGGCGTTAAGTACGTATCTCCTGAGGAAGTACACCGATATGGAATCATTGATCCGTATCCGGTGCCCACCCTCGGAGGGCTGTCCAGAGTGCAAGGAATGGTAGAAAAACCGAAAGCCGAGGACGCACCTTCCAATCTGGCGATCATGGGACGTTATATTCTGACCCCGGCGATTTTCTCTTACCTGGAGCAGATGGAGGAAGGAATCGGCGGAGAGATCCAATTAACGGATGCCATTCAGCGAATGACCGAAATCGAGGAAGTGTATGCCTACCAATATGAAGGTACGCGCTATGATGTCGGGGAAAAGCTCGGGTTCATTCTTACATCGGTTGAATTCGCGTTGATGAAAGAGGAGCTGCGGCTCCCCCTTTTGCACGGACTTGAGCAAATGATACATAAGAACCGAACGTTGGCTAGATAGGAGATTGAATCAAGCCATGAATATCGAAACGATTGAAACAAGGACGTTGGAAACCGCTGCAGCCGAAGAGTTTCCCGTGATGACAGGTGCGAGCTCTTTTCCGGTGAAGCCCCGTTTAGGGTACTTCCGGCTGAAACGGGCAACGGATGCGATGCTGTCCGCTGTTGGCCTTATTCTACTTCTGCCTCTGTTTATGATCATCTTCTTGTGCATGAAGGTGGAGAGCCCCCGAGGACCGATGCTGTTCTCGCAGATTCGGGTAGGCAAGAACGGAAAAACGTTCAAAATGTACAAAATTCGCTCCATGGTCGTTAATGCGGAACAGCTTCAACAGAAGCTGGTTCATCTAAATGAGGTTGAAGGTGCCATGTTTAAAATGAAGAACGACCCACGGATCACGAAGGTGGGACGCATTCTTCGAAAAACGAGCTTGGATGAACTCCCGCAGCTGTGGAACGTACTGAGAGGCGAGATGAGCCTGGTCGGACCGCGGCCGCCGCTCCCTGCGGAAGTAGAGGCCTACACCCCTTACGATATGCAGCGGCTGAGCGTGGTTCCGGGCTGTACCGGCTTGTGGCAGGTAAGCGGCAGAAACGCCCTGGGGTTCCGCGAAATGGTGGAGCTGGATTTAAGGTACATCCGTGAACAATCCACGACCCAGGACATTCGGATCCTGTTCAAGACGGTCCGGGTGTTCATGGGGTCCAAAGATGCTTTTTAGTTAAAGTGCATGTTCAAAAAGGCCGGTTTTCAGCACCGAGAAGGTTGGATGAAGCTAGGGACGTCAGGAGCGGAGCGTGCGTAGTTTGTACGTGAGCACCGGAAGGCCCGGCTGAATTCAAGATTCGATGCCGAGTGGCTTCCTGATTCACTTCGTGATCAAAGGCGGGCTTTTTGAACAACCACTTAAAAGGAGATGGCGGTTATGAATTTAGATTCCCGAATATATGTGGCTGGTCATCGCGGTCTCGTGGGATCTGCCATTGTTAGGGCATTGGAGCAGCAAGGTTATCGCAACCTGGTTACCCGTACCAGCCAGGAGCTGGACTTGCGTGAACGTGATCGCGTGGAACGCTTTTTCAGCAGTGAAGGAATAGAGTATGTGTTTCTAGCCGCCGCCAAAGTCGGCGGTATCATTGCGAACCGGGATTACCCAGCGGATTTCATACGGGACAATCTTCTAATCCAGAATAATATCATAGATCTTTCCTATCGGTACGGGGTAAAAAACTGCTCTTTCTCGGATCTACCTGCATCTACCCCAAACTGGCTCCGCAGCCAATGAAGGAAGAATATTTGATGACCGGCGCCCTGGAGCCTACCAATGAGCCCTATGCCGTTGCC